>NZ_VMBJ01000036.1:0-50360 GCF_010608305.1 Stenotrophomonas sp. AS012628
GGTTTACGGCGTGTCCTGCCCACCCACACCGCCCCACCCAACTCACAGGAAACCAGAGCCGCTTTGGCATTTGACGTAGCCCTGGCTTGACGCAGGTGCAGGGCTGCAAGCCCTGCCGACCCCCCACTACGGTAGGGTGGACCGATGCCGCGCTGCAGCTTGGCGCCGCCGCAGATTTGATTACACTTGAAACTTGTTTGCCCACGACTCCGGACACCCACCCATGAAGCTTGGTTCTTTGAAGGAAGGCGGCCGCGACGGCACCCTGATCGTCGTCTCGCGCGACCTGCGCCACGGCGTGCGCGCCACCGGCATTGCCGCCACCCTGCAGCAGGCCCTGGAAGACTGGAGCCACATCGCACCGCGCCTGAACGCCCTGTATGAATCGCTCAACGCCGGCGACGCCGATGGCGTGTTCGACCTTGACCCGCAGGCACTGGCCGCGCCGATGCCGCGCGCCTATGAGTTCGTCGATGGCAGCGCGTACCTGCCGCACGTCGAACGCGTGCGCCGTGCCCGTGGCGCCGAGGTGCCGGAGAGCTTCTACACCGATCCGCTGATGTACCAGGCCACCAGTGCCGGCTTCCACGGCCCGCGCGATGCGGTCAAGGTGGTCAGCGAGGACTACGGCATCGACCTGGAAGCGGAGATCGTGGTGATCACCGACGACGTGCCGATGGCCGCCACCCCGGAGCAGGCGGCGGGCCATATCCAGCTGGTCGGCCTGGTCAACGATGTCTCGCTGCGCAACCTGATCCCGGGCGAGCTGGCCAAGGGCTTCGGCTTCCTGCAGTCCAAGCCGCGTTCGGCGCTGTCGCCGGTGTTCGTCACCCCGGATGAGCTGGGTGCGGCCTGGCAGGACAGCAAGGTGCACCTGCCGCTGCTGACCCACATCAACGGTAAGTGGTTCGGTGCGCCGGAAGCGGGCGTGGACATGCAGTTCAACTTCGCCGAGCTGGTCGCGCATGCGGCCAAGACCCGTCCGCTGGGCGCCGGCACCATCGTCGGCTCGGGCACCATCGCCAACGAAGACACCAGCAAGGGTGCATCGTGCTTCGCCGAGCAGCGCGTGGTGGAAACCCTGCGCGACGGCAAGCCGAGCACACCGTTCATGTCCTTCGGCGACGTGGTCCGCATCGAGATGCTTGATGCCGCGGGCAACAGCATCTTCGGCGCGATCGAGCAGCGCATCGAACAGGCGGCCAAGCCCTGAGCATGGAGGCGGCGATGGAGATCCTGGTTGACGACGGCCCGGTCGACGACGGCATCGTGCTGTACACCTACTGGCGATCCAGCGCCGCCTACCGCGTGCGCATCGGCCTGGAGCTGAAGGGCCTGGCCTGGGAGGCGCGGCCGGTGCACCTGGTGCGCGAGGGTGGCGAGCAGCACCTGGACGCCTATCGCACGCTCAATCCGCAGCAGCTGGTGCCGACGCTGCTGCAAGACGGTCAAGTGCTGACCCAGTCACTGGCGATCGTGGAATATCTGGATGAGCGCTTCCCGCAGGTACCGCTGCTGCCGGCCGACGCCGCCGGCCGCGCGCGGGTGCGGGCGCTGGCCCAGCTGGTGGCCTGCGATATCCATCCGATCAACAACCTGCGGGTGATGCAGTACCTGGAGCGCGACCTGCAGCTGCCGGCCGACGCCCGCGCGCAGTGGACCCTGCACTGGATGGCCGAAGGCTTCCAGGCCATGGAAACGCTGCTGGCCAACAGCGGTGACACAGGCACGTTCTGCCACGGCGATCGTCCGGGCCTGGCCGACCTCTGCCTGATGCCGCAGCTCTACAACGCACACCGCTTCGGCTTGGACCTGACGCCGTACCCGACCCTGCGCCGCATCGAAGCGGCCTGCCAGGCGCTGGACGCCTTCGACCGCGCCCGCCCGGAAAACCAGCCCGACGCCGCCTGACGGGCCGCTTCGCTCGCCGGGCGCGGCCCGGCGCTACCGGTCCCCGGCCCGTGGTAGCGCCGGGCCATGCCCGGCGGATGCCCCATCCCCTCGCAACATCTGCCGAAGGTCTTCCCGGAACAGCCGATAGCCGGCCTCGCGGCGTGCATCGTCGGTCTGCCGCAACACCCACGCCGGGTGCACCGTGGCGTAGCCGCGCGTGCCATCTTCGAGGGTGTGCCAGCGTCCGCGGTCGCGTGAGAGGTCGAAGTCACGACCGAATACCGAGGCTGCCGCGGTTGCGCCGAGGCAGACGATGACCTGCGGCCGCACCCGCGCGATCTCGCCCATCAGCCATGGCCGGCAGGCCTGGATGTGGCGGCTTTCCGGACGCTTGTGCAGCCGGATCTTGCCGCGGCGCTCATGGTGGAAGTGCTTCACCGCATTGGTCAGGTACAGCGTGGCGCGATCGATTCCCAGCTCGGCCAGGGCACGATCCAGCAGCTGGCCGGCCGGGCCGGCGAATGGCTGGCCGCGCAGATCCTCGACGTCGCCCGGCTGCTCGCCGACCACCATGATCGGGGCATCGGCCGGGCCTTCACCGAACACCCCCTGCGTGGCCGCTTCCCACAGCGGGCACTGGCGGCAGGCCAGCGCCTGTTGGCGCAGTGTCTGCAATCCCTTGGCGTCGGCGGCGGGCATTGGCGCCAGCGCCCGCGCAGGTATCTTCCGTTGCGGTGCCTGCGCGGGCCGGTCATGCATTTCCTGCACGCGATCGCCCGCATCGCGCACCAGGCGCGGCAGCAGCTGCGCCTCGGGCAGGTGGCGCCAGTACTTGGCCGGCATCTCCTGCATCATCATCCGGGTATTGAGCCGCGCCGGATTGAAGATGCTGGCGTAATAGGTCTGCCACAGCGCCTCCCGTGCATCCTCTGCCGGGGCGTCCTCGCGCCGTGCGCCGGGGCCGAAGGCCAGCGCTTGTCCATCCCATGCCACGCTGCGTGACGGCGTCAGGATGGCCCAGTGCATGCCGGTGAAGCGGCGCGCGAAAAACGGCGCCACCCGATCGACGATGTGGTGCTGTGGCTCGAACCACGCGATGAACGCCTCGGGCTGGCCGGGCACCTCGCGGAAGCGCACGAACGCCTTCATCTTGTGGGTATCGCGGCGAACGGCCTGGGCGAGCGCGGTTGCGCGCAGCACGTCGGCATCGGCGGGATTCGACAGCACCGAGCGCTCGCCATGGGTGATGCGCCACAGCAGCCGGTACAACAGGGCCATGCGCTGCATATCGCGATGACACAGGCAGGTGGCCGCCAGTTCAAGGAAGTCGCGCGGTACGTTCGGCACGCCGGCGTCGGCCAGCACGGGCGCGGAGCTGACCGACGGCGCATCCAGCAGTGATGCGTCGCTGCCCTCCAGCCAGTCCAGCTGTTCCGGTGCGATGCCGCGCAACAGGGCATCGCGGGCACCGTTGCGCCAGGCCTCCAGCGACCACGGCGGCTCCACCCGCAGCGACCAGCGCTGTGCGTCAGGCTGGCGGTGGGGCATCGAACAGCGATCCCTGACGGGGCGGTGGGGCCAATTGGGCGCGCAGCGCCGCCGGATCGTCCAGCGCCCTGCGCGGGTGGTGGTCGGCCAGCAGCACGAATGGCAGCAGTTTGCTCATCGGCGCCTTCAGGCGTGCCACATCGGCAACCCGCAGGCGACCGTGGCGGCGCGCCATCAGCACCCGCTTCACATTGCGCACGCCCAGCCCGGGTACGCGCAGCAGCATTTCCTTCGGCGCTCGGTTGAGATCCACGGGGAAGCGTTCTGGGTGGCGGATCGCCCAGGCCATCTTCGGGTCGATGTCCAGATCGAGCATGCCGGCCTGGGTGGTATCGGTGATTTCATCCACGCCATAGCCGTAGAAGCGCAGCATCCAGTCGGCCTGGTACAGGCGGTGCTCGCGCTGCAGGGGTGGCGGCTGCAGCGGCAGCTGGCGGCTGGCATCCGGAATCGGGCTGAAGGCGGAGTAGTACACCCGGCGCATCCGGTAGTTGCCGTACAGGCTGTCGGCGCTTGCCAGGATCTGCTGGTCGTTGGCGCCGTCCGCGCCGACGATCATCTGCGTGCTCTGCCCGGCCGGTGCGAAGCGGGGAGGGCGCGGACGCGCGCTGCGGGTGGACACCGGCGCGACCACCGCTGGCGCCTTGCGCGCTTCCTTGGCTTCCTCGATGCGCCAGCGCAGCTCGCCCATCGCACCGCGGATGGACTGTACGGTCTTCTCCGGTGCCAGCGCGCTCAGCCCGGCTTCGGTGGGCAGCTCCACGTTGATCGACAGCCGGTCGGCGTAACGCCCGGCGCTGGCCAGCAGTTCCGGCGACGCTTCGGGAATGGTCTTGAGGTGGATGTAACCGGCGTAGCGGTGTTCCTCGCGCAGTTGCCGCGCTACTTCCACCATCTGCTCCATGGTGTAGTCCGCATTGCGGATGATGCCGCTGGAAAGGAACAGGCCCTCGATGTAGTTGCGCTTGTAGAAGTCCAGCGTCAGCGCGACCACCTCGTCCACGCTGAAGCGCGCGCGGGGCACATTGCTGGACACGCGGTTCACGCAGTACGCGCAGTCGTAGACGCAGAAGTTGGTCAGCAGGATCTTCAGCAACGAAACGCAACGGCCATCCGGCGTATAGCTGTGGCAGATGCCCATGCCTTCGGTGCTGCCGATGCCGCCGCTGGCGCGTGAGTCGCGCTTGCCCGAGCCGCTGGAGGCGCAGGAGGCATCGTATTTGGCGGCGTCAGCCAGGATGGCAAGCTTGCGGATGGTTTCCATTGCGGAAACCTACGGATCGGCGGTCTCATTGGATGAGACCGCCCCTGAACCCTTCAGGTCAGAACCCGTGGGTGATGCTCGGCGCGCCGGCCGAGAAATCCGCGTACGGGTCGTGTTCGCCGCTGCTGCCTTCGGACAGGCGGAACTTCAGCGCCAGGCCATCGCGCGAGTCGGCCGCGCGCAGGGCCTCCTCCTGCTCGATGGTGCCAGCCTTGGCCAACCGGAACAGGCACTGGTCGAAACTCTCCATGCCTTCCTCCAGCGAGCCTTCCATCGCAGCCTTGATCTCGTGCACCTGGCCGCGGCGCAGCAGGTCGCGGATCATCGGCGTGTTGATCAGCACCTCGGTGGCCGGCAGGCGACGGCCTTCCTTGTTCTTCACCAGGCGCTGGCTGATCACCGCACGCAGGTTCAGCGCCAGGTTCATCAGCACGTTCTTGTGCGCGCTTTCCGGGAAGAAGTTGAGGATGCGCTCGATGGTCTGGTCGGCGTTGTTGGAATGCAGGGTGGCCAGGCACAGGTGGCCGGTCTCGGCGAAGGCGATGGCCGCCTCCATCGTCTCCGCGTCCAGGATCTCGCCGATCAGGATCACGTCCGGCGCTTCACGCATCGCGTTCTTCAGCGCGTTGTGGAAGGCATGGGTATCCAGCCCGACCTCGCGCTGGTTGACGATCGACATCTTGTGCTTGTGCAGGTACTCGATCGGGTCCTCGATGGTGAGGATGTGACCGGTGGTGGTGCTGTTGCGGTGGTCGATCATCGACGCCAGCGAGGTGGACTTGCCGGAGCCGGTGGACCCCACCACCAGCACCAGCCCGCGCGGGGTCATGATGACGTCCTTCAGCACCTGCGGCAGGTTCAGCTCCTCGATGCTCGGGATGCGGCTGCGGATGGCGCGGATGACCATGCCGACCTCGCCCCGCTGCTTGAACACGTTGACGCGGAAGCGCCCGGCATCGGGCAGGGCGATGGCCATGTTGAGCTCCAGCTCGCGCTCGAACTGCGGCACCTGGCCTTCGTCCATCAGCGAGTAGGCGATCTTCTTGACCATGCCCGGCGGCAGGCCGGTGTTGCCCAGCGGATAAAGCTTCCCCTCGATCTTGATGTAGACCGGTGCTCCGGTGGTCAGGAACATGTCCGAAGCGTTCTTTTCGGTCATCAGCTTCAGGAAGTAGCCGATATCCATTGCGAATTTTCCCCAACGAAACGGCCGACGCCCGTTGCCAGCACGGTGTCGGCTTGACGACAATGGCCGTGAACCGACAACCGGTACGGCCTCCCCAATGAAACGACTTAGCTTCGCACGAATGCGCCATGGCCTGTATGTGATGGCGTTTGCATTCGCACTGTCTGCCCCCGCCTGGGCGCAGGATGGCGCACTGGAACTGGCCCAGGCCCGGCAGGCGGTCGACAAGGCCACCCAGGCTGACGCCGACCAGTACGCCCCGGACCTGATCGGGCTGGCCCGGCAGGGGCTGGAGCAGGCCCAGCGTGCTGCCGGCGACCGCCGCGAGCGCAAGAACGCCCCGGCGATCGCCCTGCGCGCCGCCGCCGATGCCGACCTGGCCCGCGTCCGCAGCGAGGAAGCCACCGTGACCGCCCAGCTGCAGCTGCGCCGCAACGAGGTCAACCAGCTGCAACGCCAGCTGTCGACCGGGGAGGACCGCCGGTGAAGCCGATGACTGCCGCAACCCTGGCCGCGCTGCTGGCGCTGCCGCCCCTGGCCGTGGCCGCCGACAACCCGATGGTGGCGCAGCTGAGCCAGCGTCTGATGGCCATCCAGGCCAATCCCGACACCGCTGAGCTGGGCGCCTTCGAGCGCATGCAGGCTCAGCAGGCCATTGCCACCCTGGACAAGGCCAAGCGCCGCGACCAGGAGCTGGCCACCTACCTGGCCGAGCGCCGGGTGGAGATTGCCGAGACCGCCGTGCGTACCGCACTGGCCGCGCGCGAGGTCGACCGTCTGGAGCGGACCCGCAGCGACCTGCTGATCGAGGCCAGCCGCCGCGACGCCGCCCGCGCCCGCCAGGAAGCCGAGCAGCTGCGCATGCAGGCGCAGATGCAGGCGGAGGAGGCCGAGCGCCTGCGCCAGGCCGCCGAGGCCGAAACCCTGGCCCGCCAGGACGCCGAGAACGCCCTGACCAGCGTGGCCGGCAAGCAGCAGCAGCGCCTCAGCGCCGCCCAGCAGAACGCCGCCAAGCTGGCCCGCGAGGAAGCCGAGCTGGTGTCCGGTCAGAAACTGCCGGGCTCGAAGTTCGATGGCCGCGGCGAGGTCTTCACCTTCCGTGGCGATGCGTTTGCCGCCGGCGCCTCCAGCCTGTCCGGCGGGGCCCGCAACCAGGCCAAGGCGTTGGCCGAATACCTGAACATCGGCAAGAAGGGCCGCCTGCGCATCGAGGCCTATGACAACGCGAATGGCGTAGGCCAGAAGCGTGCCGAAGCGCTGCGCGATGCCCTGGTCGCGGCCGGTGTCGCCAGCAACCGGATCCAGCTCGCCGGCAAGAAGGCGGCCTCCACCCAGGCGCGCTCGGCCGAGGTCATCATCGCCCCGTAATTGCTTGATATCGTTTGTTTTTCGTTGTGATGAGCATTCAGCCTGAACCCCGCCCCGGCGGGGTTCGGTCTTTTTGCCGCAGGGGTCTTGTACCCCGCCTTGAGCAGGCGTAGGGTCAATCGTCCGGGACGCAATGCCGCGGACCGGACGATGGGAGGGCCGGGCCGATGCAAACAGGGCGCGAACCGCAGCGAATCGACGTGCGCAGGCCAGTGCCGCAGGTCGTTGCAGGCGTCCAGGTGGCCATCGACCGGCGCTCCTCCATGAACAACGCCCCGTGCCTTGCGGCCGGGGCGTTCGTGTATCTGTCGAAGGAGGTCCATCATGTTTGAAGATCAGCCCCAGAGCGAGATCGACGCCCGTCGCGCGCGTGATCCGGAGTTCAGGGCACTCCATGACCAGCACCGCAAGTTGAACAAGAAGTGCATGGACGCGGAGTTGGGTGTACTCCCGATCGATGATGTCACCCTGGGTCGCATGAAGCGCGAAAAGCTGCTGGCCAAGCAACGACTTCTGCGAATGTACGAAACACCGCTCCCAACGACGTCCCCCACGCTTTGACGCACCCCGTCACGCCCGGAACGGCGTGACCCGGCCATCGATGGCCCCGCCGGGCGCTTCTGCCCCGGCATCGCGGCACCGCCGATGAGGCGGCCGCGCCAAGGCACCACAAGCGGTGGTGCCTTGGCCGGCAGGCACAACTCACCGATGCGGGCGGTACCGGTCTCCTCGTCGATCCGGGGCCGTCCGCATCTCTTTTTTACGGCGGGCACGCCGCTGCCGCAGCGACCTGACTTTCATCGCCATCCGTCGGATAATCACCGGTCCGGCCCTGCGTGGCGCGAACCGAAAGTCCTCCGAATGCCCATCCATTCTTCCGTCCTCGAACTCATCGGCCAGACCCCGATCGTCAAGGCCCAGCGCCTGGACACCGGCGTCTGCGAGCTCTACCTGAAGCTGGAGAGCGCCAACCCGGGCGGATCGATCAAGGATCGCATCGGCCTGTCGATGATCGAAGCGGCGGAGAAGCGCGGCGACCTGAAGCCTGGCGCGACCCTGGTCGAGGGCACCGCTGGCAACACCGGCCTGGGCTTGGCCCTGGTGGCCCAGCAGAAGGGCTATAAGCTCATTCTGGTCGTTCCCGACAAGATGAGTCGGGAAAAGATCTTCAACCTGAAGGCGATGGGCGCTGAAGTGCGTCTGACCCGCTCGGACGTGGCCAAGGGCCACCCTGAGTACTATCAGGATCTGGCCAAGACCATTGCCGAGCAGACCCCGGGCGCGTACTTCATCAACCAGTTCGGCAACCCGGACAATCCGGCCGCGCATGAATTCGGTACCGGCCCGGAGATCCTCGAGCAGATGGGCGGCGACCTCGATGCCATCGTGTTCGGCTGTGGCAGCTCCGGCACCATGACCGGCCTGTCGCGCGCCTTCGCCAAGCTGTCGCCGAAGACCGAGCTGGTGCTGGCCGACCCGGTTGGCTCGATCCTGGCCGAGTACATCAACGACGGCAATCTGAATGACAAGTCGGGCAGCTGGCTGGTGGAGGGCATCGGCGAGGACTTCCTGCCGTCGATCTCCGACTTCAGCCGCGTCAAGAAGGCCTATGCCATCAGCGACGCCGAGAGCTTCCACACCGCGCGCGAACTACTGGGCAAGGAAGGCATCCTGGGTGGCTCATCCACCGGCACCCTGCTGGCCGCGGCACTGAAGTACTGCAAGGAGCAGACCACGCCGAAGAGGGTGCTGGTACTGGTCTGCGATACCGGCAACAAGTACCTGTCGAAGATGTACAACGACTACTGGATGCTGGACAACGGCTTCCTGCAGCGCCCGCAGCATGGCGACCTGCGCGACCTGATCCTGCGCCCGTACGGCCAGCGCGACACTGTCGTGATCGGACCGAACGACCTGCTGACCACCGCCTACCAGCGCATGAAGCTGTACGACGTGTCGCAGCTGCCGGTGATGGACGGCGACCAGCTGGTCGGCATCGTCGACGAAAGCGACGTGCTGCTGCATGTGTATGGCGATGAGGCACGTTTCCGCGACACCGTCGCCACCGCCATGGTCAGCAAGCTGGACCGGCTGGACGTGAAGTCGCCGATCGAGGCGCTGTTGCCGGTGTTCGACCGCGGCCAGGTGGCGATCGTGATGGACGGCGACACTTTCCTGGGCCTGATCACCCGTATCGACCTGCTGAACTATCTGCGCCGCCGCGTGCAGTAAGCCGCTGATCGCTGCAGATCACCACTGAATTCCGGTTTATTTGCGTCAAAGCTCGTTAAGGCTGCGCTGATAGACTCCCGATCCTTTGACGGCGCCGCACGTCGGCGCCATTCAGGAAACGACATGTCCAACTCCTCTTCGCCCGACCGCGCGCTGGCCCTGGCTACCCTGGCCATTCACGGCGGTCAGTCGCCCGACCCCAGCACCGGCGCGGTGATGCCACCGATCTACGCCACCTCGACCTATGCGCAGTCCAGCCCGGGCGAGCACCAGGGCTTCGAGTACTCGCGTACCCACAACCCGACCCGCTTCGCCTATGAGCGGTGCGTGGCGTCGCTGGAAGGCGGTACCCGTGGTTTCGCCTTCGCTTCGGGCATGGCGGCCAGCTCGACCGTGATCGAACTGCTGGACGCCGGCAGCCACGTGGTGGCGATGGACGACATCTACGGCGGCAGCTTCCGCCTGTTCGAGCGTGTGCGTCGCCGCACCGCCGGGCTGGACTTCAGCTTCGTCGACCTGACCGATCTGGCGGCGTTTGAAGCCTCCATCACGCCGAAGACGAAGATGGTCTGGATCGAGACCCCGACCAACCCGATGCTGAAGATCGTCGACATCGCCGCGGTTGCCGCCATCGCCAAGCGCCATGGCCTGATCGTGGTGGTCGACAACACCTTCGCCTCGCCGATGCTGCAGCGTCCGCTGGAGCTGGGCGCGGACCTGGTGCTGCATTCGGCCACCAAGTACCTCAACGGCCACTCGGACATGGTCGGCGGCATGGTGGTGGTCGGCGACAACGCCGAACTGGCCGAGCAGATGGCCTTCCTGCAGAACTCGGTGGGGGGCGTGCAGGGCCCGTTCGACAGCTTCCTGGCCCTGCGTGGCCTGAAGACCCTGCCGCTGCGCATGAAGGCGCACTGCGCCAACGCGCTGGCCCTGGCCCAGTGGCTGGAAAAGCATCCGACGGTGGAAAAGGTGATCTACCCGGGCCTGCCGTCGCACCCGCAGCATGAGCTGGCGACCCGCCAGATGGGCGGCTACGGCGGCATCGTCTCGATCGTGCTCAAGGGCGGTTTCGAGGCGGCCAAGCGCTTCTGCGAGAAGACCGAGCTGTTCACCCTGGCCGAGTCGCTGGGTGGCGTGGAAAGCCTGGTCAACCACCCGGCGGTGATGACGCACGCTTCGATTCCCGTGGCACGCCGCGAACAGCTGGGCATCAGTGATGCGCTGGTAAGGCTGAGCGTGGGCGTGGAGGATCTGGGGGATCTGCAGGTGGATCTGGGAAGGGCGCTTCAGTGACCGACGGATTGTCCATGGTGCCTGCCGCATGAGTGCCTCGAATCTGGCTGGTCTCATCTTTCAGCTCACCCGGCGTGAAGTCAGCGGGCGCTACAAGGGCTCGGTACTCGGCTTGTTCTGGTCCTTCGTCAATCCGTTGTTGATGCTCAGCGTGTACACGCTGTTCTTTTCGGTGATCCTGAAAGTGCGCTGGGGAGATCAGCCGCAGCGGCAATCGGATTTTGCAATCCTGCTGTTCGTCGGCCTCATCCTCCACGGTTTCATCGCCGAATGCATCAACCGTGCGCCCGGTTTGATCACGGGAAACGTCAATTACGTCAAGAAGGTCGTGTTCCCGATCGGCATTCTGCCGATCGTTTCCTGCTCATCGGCGCTGTTCCATTGGTTCATCAGCCTAAGCGTACTGGCACTTGCCCTGGTGTTCGTTGGGAACGGCGTTCCAGCCACTTTTCCGCTGATTCTCGTAGTGATGGTGCCCTTGGTGCTGTACGCATTGGGCATCAGCTGGATATTGGCGTCTGTTGGTGTCTACCTGAGGGACGTTAACCAGGTGGTGGGTGTGTTTTCGCAGATTCTGCTGTTCATTTCGCCTGTGTTTTTCCCCGTCACCAAGATTCCTGAGTACATTCGTCCGCTTTTCCTGGCCAATCCGCTCACGACCATAATTGAACAGGCGCGGGCTGTCGCCGTATTTGGGCAATTGCCGGACTGGTGGCAACTGGCAGGGCAGTTCGCAGTGTCTGCAGTCGTCTGCGTGCTGGGAATGGTCTGGTTCCGCCGTACCAAGTGCGGGTTCGCTGATGTCCTTTGAGAAGGAGGCTGCACGATGAATCGCCTGAAGCAATGGCTTCTTCGCCAGCGTTTCTTCTATGTGCTGATGGGGTTGAAGTACTACCTCGGCAACAATGTCATTGCCCGCTTTCCGATCGAATGTGTCCGCCGGTTCTATCTGACCCGCGTGCTCAAGGTGGCAATCGGCAAGGACACGCACGTCAGCATGCGCTGGTTCGTCACCGGCTATCCGGTGCGCGCGCACGTCAGCATCGGTGACAACTGCGTGATCAACCGGGAGGTGTATCTGGATGGTCGGGTAGGCGTGGTTATTGGAAACAATGTCAATGTTTCTTTCCAGACCTGCATCCTCAGCTTGCACCATGATCACAATGCACCGACCTTTCCCGCGATTGGCGGTGTGGTCACCATCCAGGACCATGCCTGGATCGGTGCCCGCGCCACATTGCTGCCGGGCGTGACCATCGGCGAAGGTGCGGTGGTCGCCGCTGGCGCGGTCGTCGCGCGTGACGTGGCGCCTTATGAGGTGGTGGGGGGCGTACCCGCCAGAAAGATCGGTGAACGCAACCCGGATATCCAGTACCTCACCAGGTTCTCACCGTATTTTGATTCGGACATCTTCGATGAAACCGCAGGTTAAGAAACAAGTTCTCGTGTTCATGCTGGCGCCTTCGCTGCCAGCGGTGACAGGAGGCGACATCTATGCGGTGAACGCCGTACTGCCGTTCGCCGAAGAGATCGACTACCACCTGTTCTGCTACGTGGGCGGCGAGGCGGACCGGCGCAAGGTCGAGCAGCATCGCGCGCTCTACGACAAAGTGTTCCGCTCGGTCCACCTCGAGCCTCGTCCGAAGATGCCGTTCGAGCTGCCCAAGGTGCAGCGTGCCCTGTCGATGGCGCGGCAGGCATTGCAGGGTCTGCCTTTCATCGATGCCAGCTATTACAGCCGCAGCGCCGTTGCGGCTGCACGTCGCATTGTCCGCGAGCAGGGCATCGATGCGATCGAGGTCAACTCGACCCATCTGGCGTTCTTCCGCCGGTTCCTGCCGCAGGTGCCGGGTATCCTGCTAAGCCACAACATCGAAGCTGACATTTTCCCGTTCTGGATGCCGGCAGGCCTGAGCGGATGGAAGCTGCGTTTCATGGAATGGGTTGCCGGCCGAAGCCGGCAAGCCGCGAAGGCTGTCGAGATCGAGAATGCCTTCGGGTTCTCGGCGATGACCTTCATCTCTCGCCATGACATGTCACGGGTTACCGACAAGGTCCCACGCTACCTCATGCCGCTGCACTTTCCGTTGGGTACAACGCGTTTTGAAGACAAGCCGGATGATGTCTTCCACGTATTGTGGATGGGCGGCTTTGGCTGGTACCCGAATGCGGAGGCGGTGACGTGGTTTGCCGAGAAGATCCATCCGCTGCTGGCAGACCAGTTGCAGGAGCGGAAGATTGTTCTGCATTTCTGCGGCGGCAATCCTCCGGAGGCGCTGCAGGCATTGCATGATGGCCGCAACGTTCTCGTGCATGGCTTCGTCGACGACCTGCAATCGCTGCTGGACAAAGCGCATCTGCTGATGGTGCCACTGCTGTCCGGCGGCGGCATCCGCGTCAAGATCGTCGAGGCGATGTCTGCCGGTATTCCCGTACTCAGCACCAGCAAGGGGTGCGAGGGCATCGGCGCGACCGACGGCGTGAATATCCTGGTGCGTGATGATGCCGAAGGGTTTGCCCTTACATTGCTGGAATGCGCGCAGGATCGAACGCGACTGGCGGCTCTGTCGGCGGCCGGGCAGGATCTCATGGCGCGCGAGTATTCACAGCAAGCGAGCCTGGACGCCAAGCGAGCCGCCTATCGGCATGCGGGGGTGATGTGATGCAGGCAGCAGATACGCCGTTGGCCGTTGCGCCGGTGGTTTCGGTGCGCGGTGTCGGCAAGGTCTTCCGTATTTTCGACCGTCCGGCGCAGCGTCTGTTGCAGCCGGCGGCAAACCGGCTCCGGCGTCTGGTGGGCATGCAGCCGCAGCCGGTGCGCGTGTTTCATGCGTTGGACGACGTCAACTTCGACATCGCTCCGGGCGAAACTGTTGGGATCATCGGTCGCAATGGCAGTGGCAAGTCGACGCTGCTGCAGATTCTCGTCGGCACGCTGCAGGCAAATACCGGTAGCGTGACCGTCAATGGGCGCGTCTCGGCGCTGCTGGAACTGGGCGCTGGCTTCAACCCCGAATTCAGCGGGCGCGACAACGTCTACCTGGCAGGCGCCATCATCGGCCTGGGCTCGGCGGACATGACCCGCCTCATGCCTGAAATCGAGAATTTCGCCGATATTGGTGAGTTCATCGACCAGCCTGTCAAAACCTACTCCTCGGGCATGTTCGTACGGCTTGCGTTTGCCGTGGCAATCCACGTGTCGCCTGATATCCTGGTCGTGGATGAAGCGTTGGCAGTGGGCGATACCGCCTTCCAGACCAAGTGCCTCACCCGCATCCGCAGGATGCAGTCCGAGGGCGTCAGCATCATCCTGGTAACCCATTCCACCAATACCCTGCTGGAATACTGCGACCGGGGCATCTACCTGCGCCGCGGACGGGTCGTGCTGGATGGACCGTGCCGCGAGGTTGTCAAGAAGTATGCCGACGACCTGGTGGACGAAGAAGGCGGAGCCGTGATCTATGCGGACGAGGCCCTTGCCAGCTTGCAGAATGATGGTCTGCCTGCAGACGCTGCGGCATTGCCGGCAAGTGAAATCACCGGCGTGGAGATTCTCGACCTGGAGGGGCAGCCAAGGACGACGTTCGGCCATGGCGAACAAGTGCTGGTGAAGGTCGCCATCCATGTGCGCCGGCGTATCGAGCAGCCCTGCTATGGGATTCAGTTGAAGAGCGTGGATGATATCGCCCTGTGGGCTGGCACCACCCAGAACATGAGCCTTTCGCCGCTGCCAACGGAACCGGGCGATTATGTTTTCGATTGGCAGTTGACGTTGAATGTCACCGGCAACCGCTATGTACTGGCACTGGGTATCGGTGACCTCGACACGGGCGAGTATCACCGTCATTCCCGCGTGCCCTACGCGGGCCACGTGGATGTGCTGCCTCAGCCCCATTCCGGCCATGGCTGGCTTGCTCCCGCCCCTCGCTTCACCGCACCAGTGAGAACTGCATGATGACGCACTCCAAGCCAGTATTCAGGGCCCTGGTCGTGGGTTTCTATGGGGCACCCAACGTGGGCGACGAGGTGTTGCTGGACCTGCTGGTCCGCCGCATCCGCGAACTGGGCGGCGAGCCGGTGGTTGCCAGCATCGATCCCTCGTTGACCCGCCGCATGCATGGTGTGGATGCCGTGCAGTTTGCCAATGTCGGGGATGTCGCCCGTGCACTGATGCATTGCGACGTACTGGTGATGGGGGGTGGCGGCATCTTCCAGGACCATCATCCCTTCAACCTCGATGCCGTGTATCTCCCTTATGCGAACGACATTTCCGGCTATGCGCGGCCGATGCTGCTCGCGCGGCAACTGGGAGTGCCGACGATCGTGTGGGGGCAGGGGGTTGGGCCGCTGAGTTCAGAGGGCGCACGCACCCTGGTGCGAGAGTTGTTCCAGCATGCAGACGCCGTATCCGTGCGGGATGAATCGTCCAAGGCACTGCTGCGCCAGATCGGCGTGGATCGGGATATCCTCGTTGCCGCCGATCCGGGATGGTTGTTCCGCCGCTATCATCCATTGCCGGCGCAACAGGCCGCGCATGGCGCAGGACAGTCGCAGAACAAGGTACTGGCGGTGGTGGTGCGTGAATGGGACAGGGGGCAGTGGAAAACGTCCCTGGCGGAGGCATTGCGCACCGCAGTTCCTGCAGGGTGGCGCATTCAATGGGTGGCGTTCCAGGCCCATACCGAAGGCAGTGGCGCTACGTCCGACCTGCCCTTGATCGAATCGCTGCGTCAGCAGCTACCGGGACGCAGCAATGATGAACTGATCGCACCGGCAACAACGGAGGCGACCTGGCAGGCAATCACCAGCGCTGACGCGGTGCTGTCCATGCGCCTGCATGCCAGTATCCTTGCCCTGCTGGCGGGCAAACCTACTGCGGGCCTTGAGTACGACGACAAGCTGTCGCATGCCCATGTGATGGCTGGAATGCCGGCGATTCTGAGGCTCTCGACCGACGATGGCCCGGAGCGCTTCGTGCAGGCGATCCAGTCGCTGGTCGCCGAAGCCTGGCGGCCGGATCCGCAGGTGGTGGACAGCCTGGAAGCGTCCGCCAGCGCGCACCTGCGGCTGCTCGACGACTGCTCCTCCCTGCCGCCGGCGCCCCTTCGCTTCGACGCAACCTCCACAGATTGGTTGTCACTGTGGCTGCAACAGGCACTGATCGAGCTTGGACAGACCCGGCAGCAGAGCCAACGTGCCCACGATCTACTACTGTTCCGGGACCATCAGCTTGCCGAACAGGTGACGGAGAACGCAAACCTGACGCAGCAACTTGTCGAGAAGCAAACGAAGATGAATGAAGACATGGTCCGCTTGGATGCGGCTCAAGGCCAGCTGCAGGAAGGTGCGCAGGCATTGCAGCAGATGAAGCAGGAAAGTGCGCAGCTGCTGCAGCAGTTCCAGCAGCAGTTGGCAGGCAAGCAGGCCTATATCGATGACAAGGAGGTCTACATTGCGATCCTGCAGCAGCAAATCGAGCAGATACAGGCCGAGCTGGCGCGCAGCCGTCAGGAAACCGCAGATGCGCTGAATCTGTGGCGTCGCCTGCGCAGGTTCCTGCAGTTGCTTCGTCGTGACCTGGTGCGCTTGCTGGCCGCCCCCTTCAAGTTGGCTTCGGTCTGGAGGCGGCATGGGTTGAAGGTTGCACTGCAACAGATCCCGCGGCGCATGAAGACGCTGGGTGTTCCTCAGGCCGTTGCCACGCAACAGATGGTGGAGCCTCCGCCGTCGATGGTGCGAGCGGTTCGCCGCGAGCGCCTGCTGGTGATTGCCGGCACATTGACTACCGACGGTTGGCCCAACCGGGCGATGCAGTTCGCGAAGGCGGGTGATCGTGCCGGCTTCTTCGCGCGCATCACCGCAGTGGATGGAAGTGCCTGGCCGGACGATGGCAGCGGCCTGCCTGTGCGTCTTGGGGTGGATGCCCACACATGGTTGCAGGAAGTGCGTGCCGTGGACACCCGTGTGCTGGTCGCTGACGCCTCGGCGGCGACGTTGGCCCTGGTCCGTTCGGCACGCGAGCGCGGCGCCGAAGTGATCGTCGATCTTGATGCGCTTGGCACGGATTCTCTTTCCGCCGAACTGCGGGCCCTCACTGATCGCGTTGTCATCGGGACCCCGGAGCAGAAGGTCGATGGCGTGCCATCGCTCCTGCTGGACGTGGCCGGGGACAACGAGATCTTCGATTCCTATCGCAGCCATGTGCTGCCGCAGGCCTATGAGCCTGGCCGGCAACATGTCCTGTTCGTTGTTCTCGGTGGCGATGGTGACGCCTGGCTGCGTGCCGCGCTGAAGGCTTCCCCCAGCCTTGTGTTCCATGTCACCGGCATGAAGGTGGAAGGCCACGACGCGCGGCGGGTACATGCCCTCGACTGGTCATGGCAACCGCAGCAGATGGCCCCGCTGATCGCCGGTGCGCATGCGGTGGTCATCGTCGGTGGTGCCGAAGACAGCCAGCGGCTTGCCGACCTGTCTATGGCAGCGCTGCTGCTGGAGAAACCGGTGTTTGTCGATGCGTTGCCGTCCTTCGCGATGTCGCCCAACCTACGCCGGGTGGAGATCGGGCAGCTCACTGCGCAGTTGGCCGAAGCCGCTGCCGTGGAGGACTATGCGTTCATCGCCCGCCACACCTGGCTGGGCCACGTCGAGCAATTGATGCAGCCGGAGTATCCGGCTTCGGTAAGCGTGGTAGTGCTGATCTACAACAACCGTCGCATCATCGAGCGTTGCGTCAGTACGTTGCTTGAGCATGCGGGTGAGTGGCTGCAGGAGATTGTGGTTGTCGACAACCAGTCCAGCGACGGTGGCGCCGAACTGGTCGAATCGCTATATGCAGGGCACGCCAAGGTGAAGCTTGTGCGCAACAGCGAGAATGGGTGCTCCTCGGGCCGCAACCTGGGCGTCAAGCATTCCACCGGTACCTACATTGCGTTCTTCGACTCGGACCAGTGGCTGACCTCTCCTTCCTGCTTCAGCGAAGCCGTGAATATCCTGGCGGCCAACCCCGGGGTCGGTACCCTTGGCTGGAATGCAGGCTGGTTCGATGCCACGCGGGATGATCTTGGCGGGCCCATCTCCGACTATCTGCCCAATCGCGGCATGAACAATGAGGCCCGCATCAGGGGATACCGCGATGACGTGGGCTTCCTTGGAACCAGCTGCATGTTCATCGCCCGCGAACTGTTCGAGCGTCTGGAGGGGTTTGACGTGTTCTACGATCCCACATGCTTCGAGGACACCGACATCTGCTTCCAGGTGAAGAAGGCCGGTTATTCGGTGGCTTTCCGTGACCTGGCCGGTGTCCGCCACCAGCCGCACCAGACCACCGGTGCCAGCGAAGGCAGCGAGCGCTACAGGAAGCTGTTCAACCGCAATGCAGCCTACTTCCGCGACAAGTGGAAGGGGTATCCGGAGTTCTTCGTGGACCTCAAGTCCTGGCATTGAGCGAGGCAGAGGCGGCAATGGCATGGGGCAAGGTCAAGCGACGGCTGCTGGAAGCCATGCTGATGTTCGGCCCTGGTTTGTACAGTCACTGGTCGAGATCACGGTCCACAGGAGCAATTGCGGGGGTTCCGTCGACAGAGCGCCCGCGTGTGCTCCTCGTGGACCATGATTTTCCCGAGATTGACCGTGATGCAGGATCACGCGCGATCTCATGCTTCGCTGACCTCTTGGTCGACGCCGGTATGGAGGTCGTCTTCTGGGCGGCAACGATTGAGCCCTCCGCGGTTGGTAGAGCTGCCCTTGAAGGGAGAGGCATCACCGCATTGAGTCGACGGGAAACCGGGGCACTGGATGGATGGCTGGCGAAGTTCGGAGGAAGTTTCATCGGGTCGGTGTCAAGCCGGCCACTGATCGCGGCTATGTATCTTCCGGTCATGCGCGCGGCGATTGTCGGTACTCATCTCTATTACGGGCACGACATCCATTATCTGCGGTTGCAGTTGATGCGTACTACATCCAGGGCCACCCTTGCCGATCATTGGCAGTGTTTGTTGATGAGAGTGGTGGAACAGAGGGCGTGGAGAAGTGCCGACGTAGTTCTGTATCCCTCCAAAGATGAGGCTGAAACAGTGAACCGTTATCTTGCTGGTCGCGGCTTGGCCGGGAACGGCGAGATGTTCCCGCTGTGGACCGTGGATGCGGGATCCATGCAGTACACACCCGGCCTGGGTAAAAGATCGGGATTGCTGTTCGTTGGTAGCATGGCGCATGCACCAAACGCAGATGGTCTGGACTGGTTTCTGCACAAGGTGTTTCCCTTGCTTCAACGAGGAGGACAGGCGCCGGTCCTCACCGTGGTGGGCTCCGGTATGGAGAACTACCATGTGCCCAAGCATGCCTCTGGTGCGGTGCGTATTCTCGGTCGCATCGACGATGCTGCATTGGAGCGCTGTTACGCGTCTACGCGCCTGGTCATCGCGCCGTTGCGTTTCGGCGGTGGGGTCAAGGGGAAGGTGATCGAGGCAATAGGGCAGGGTGTTCCAATCATCCTGACAGGTGCGGCCGCGCAGGGCCTAGCTGGAGTCGAGGATATACTGCCGACTACCGATGACCCGTCAAGGTATGCTGCTGCCATCCAGGAGCTGGATCAGGACGACCAGGCTTGGTCAGCCGCGTCTACCAAAGCACGCCTGTTCTTAGCGGAACAATATGACCATCGTCAGTTCGTGCAAAAGCTCAGGCGTCTGCTGCTGCATTCCTGATTCGGAGCGAAGTGCTGTGGTGCAAGGGACTATTCATAGGGCAATGTGCCCTGCCGCTCCCTGGATCGGCAGCAGGTAGCCGCGCGGGTCTGTCCACCCACGCCATTTGCTCACAAAGGATTGGCTTCGCCATCATCCAGTCGAGTAGCATTCCGCACGGGACGTCTTCAGGGCAGTCAAAGAGCCGGTTTGGCCCGTTCGCGGCCATCGGTACCTTTGCCTGAATGATGTAATGCCGGTCAAATTCAGTTGGGCGAATCTGGAGTTAGAGGAAGAGATGGATTGGAATAATTTGGCTGGGCGGGTGCGGTCGCAGCTGCACTCGATGTGCACTGATGCCCCGATCCATGGCGGATTCAAGATGGTGGCTGCGCTTCTGTCCATGCTGCTCGTGGCATCCGCTTATAGCCAAGTATCGAATCTGCACGTGTTCGGTCACGATGAAGTTCACTACAACCACTATTTCCAACTGAAGCTGTTGCAGGATGGCCGGTGGCTGAACTATATCTTCAGGAGTGTACTTGTCAGTATTGACGCTTCAGCTTGGTTCGTCGCGTATATCGCCGCACATCTTTTGCTGGTCTATCGCATTGCGCGCCGCGCAGGCCTGTCAGTCCCACTGGCACTGATCATCTCGGCCGTCGTTTCTATCTCTCCGCCAGTAGTGGAACAAAGCATGTGGCCGGCCACTGCGTTCTCGGCAGTTGCAGTCCTGATCCTGGCCGAGGTGGTCACGCGGCGGGTAGAGATAGCACCGGCTATTGTCTATGCGACGCTCGGAATCCTTCTATTCGGGACGATGCAGAGCTACTACTTCATGGTTCCGCTCCTGTTCATCGGCGAGTTCGCGTCCGAACAGCGGAGTGCTCGGGATCGATGGAGGTTGTGGTTGCAACACACGCTCAGCTGGGTGGGGGGGGCAGTACTCGGCGCTTTGGTCATGTCGATGATGCTGCTGGTGCTGGCAGGACATTTCGGCCCGCAGGTGGATGACTGGCGAGCGCCGCATCCGGCCAAGGATCTTCCCTCTCTATGGCAGAACGTGAACTACGTCATTGGATCATTCCAGGCATGTGTATCTGCCCTTGGCAAGGCCTCGAACCTGGATGGTTGGTTGCTGTTGGCAACCGTGCTGCTGCTCATTCCATTCGCCGTTCGCCGGAAGGGTTCAGCCCAGATCCTGTTGACGCTCGCATTGGTCGCTGCGGCCTTCCACGCATTCTCGATTCCGTTGGCGCCAGTGATAACCACGCGCAGCCTGATCGCGCTGGTGCTCGGACTGACGCTGTTCTTCGGTCTTCTTGGAGCTGGTCACTGTGTCTCACGGGCGGTGGTCTTCCTCCTCCTGCTGGCGGGCGGTATTGGATTCCAGGCACAGGCCCGTACGTTCCTCCAGAGCCAAGTGGAAACCACGTCCTTCCTGTTTGAGAAGATCGACACGCTACTGCCATTGCCGGCGGAACGGTATTCAGTACTGGCTGTTTCCGGTCGCATGCCGGTTGGCAAAGAGCCAGGTACCACTTTCAACAACGAATACCTGATGAATTCGGTGGTGGTGGCTACCGGGGCCAGGAGTTTTGTTGATTGCCGGACGCACAAGGCAGAATTGTGCGAGATGGCGGTGGAAGGTGACGCAGTAAATGAAATCGGGCTCGGTGAAGGGCGGCTGAGGCTCTTCCAGGATGCGAAGGGTGGCGCGTTGATCGTCTACAGCGATGGCTGATGGCGCCGCCAGTGATTTCGGCCCGACGTTGATCGCAGCGGCTTCGGTGCGAGGAAGTCATCGCCTTTTCCGTGCTGGGGCAGCATCGTGGTGGATTGCCGCGCCGATCTCTATCCTGCCTCGCCGGACATTTCTCCGGCGAGGCAACTGCGACAGGCATCCGTCTGCGGATACGGAGGCGATCCCAGCCAGGTCCCTCCATGCGATCACTCAGATCTGCTTCCGGTAATGTGCGTACGCTGCAACGAGCATGTCCTCGTCATTGCGTGTGGGATGCCAGTCCAGAAGTTCCTGCGTAGGTGCAATGTCAACCACGTAATTGATGTCGGCGATCTGATACTGCTCCCGATGCAACAATGGCTTGCCGAGCTTTTCCAGCAACGACAGGACCATCTTCAACGGCTTGGCGGGTACTGGCACTACAATCGAGCGCGAGCCAATGCGCTTGATCGTATTGCGCAGCAACTGGCGAACTGGTGGTGCATCGCCTGATCCCAGGCTCAGCGCGACGGCGGGGAATCCCTTCTCGACCGCAGCAAGAATTGCGCTGACGACATCCTCCACTGCGATCATCTGATAACGGTTCCGGCCGCTGCCAATGGTTGGCACGGGAAGGCCAAGGTCCATCAACCGGAACAGCTTGATCAGGATGCCAAAGCGTCCGGGGCCCACAATCATGCGTGGACGGAGGACGGTAATCAGGTAGCCCTCGGTTCTTGCTTGCTCGCACAGCTGTTCTGAAGCCGCCTTGCTGCGCCCATACGGACCCAACGGGTTGCGTCGGTGCGTTGGAGGTACAGGCAGCGATTCCGGTAGCCCGTACACCATGTCCGTGCTGGTATAGATCAAGCGCGGCTGGCGCAGTTTGCGCATCCACTTCAATACATTGGCTGTACCGGTAACGTTGACCTCGGCGAACCAGGCGTCCTGCTCTTTTGCCGGCACGGCGTTATGGAACTGCCTTGCCGCAAGGTGGTGGACGACGTCACCTTCATCCAATGCCACGCGCGACAGCGCCGCAGTATCCAGAATATCCAGTTGGTGATGGACGACCCTCCCTGAGAATTCTGCAGGGAGAGGCAGCAGGTCAACGGTCTGAACCTGCTGGCCCTGTGCAAGGAGGGTCCGGACGAGATGCGATCCGGTGAAGCCCGAGCCACCAATGACAATATGCTTGCTCACGGCTCAACCTCCACGCGCGACGAGCACGACACCAGCACAGATCAGCGCGATCCCAGCCAGCTTCATTACGCTGACCGGTTCACGGAAGAACAGATATGCAGCGCCAACGACAATTACATATCCCACGCTGAGGAAGGGATACGCGAAGCTCACCTGGACTTTGGAGAGGACGTACATCCAGAGCACGATGCTGATCGCATAGCACGACAGTCCGCTGAACACCCACGGATTGAAGACAATGCGGATGGCGCCCTGTGCGAGCTCAAGCACGCCCTGGTTGGTCACCAGCGAAACATTCGGCATGCCTTTGCGAAGGAAAAGCTGCGCACTCGCATTGAGGGCTACGGAGAACAGGATGAGTGGGATGAATTTGAGATACATGCGATCAACTTTGGAATGATGGGGAGGCATTACCAGTGGCGTGTCGCCGCCATTACGATGATCAGCCCGGCGAGGCCGACGGCCTGACTGACGCGGTCGCGCGCTGCGAACACGATGGGATCATCATGCATGTCGCCCCGGTGGGCGACAAACCAGGCACGGCTGATCCAGTACAGCAGCACAGGACAGAGCAGCCAGAGCACTTGGGGCGTGGCGTACAGTCTGAGGCTGTCCGGGCTGTTGATGTAGAGGGCGAAGACCAGAACGCCGATGTAGCCCGCAGCTGTCCCGAATGACTGCACCAGCGGCAGATCGGCTACGGAGTATCCGCGACCGGAGGCTTTCTGCTTTCCCTGCGTTGCAGCCGCGGTTAGTTCGGTATAGCGCTTGAGGAGGGCAAGACTGAGGAAAATGAACATCGAGAACGCCAGCAGCCAGAATGACCGTGGCGAATCGATTGCAAAAGCGCCGCCGATGATCCGCACGGTGTAAAGCGCCGCCAACACCACGACATCGATCATCACGATGCGCTTGAGCGTGAACGAATAGGCCAGGGTCGTGATGAAGTAGATCAGCAGGACCAGCGCGAACGCAGGACTTGTCCACAGCGCCAGGGCGAAACCGGCCAGTGTCAACAGGGGGGTGGCGACCAGGCCATGAAACAGGGGCAAGGTCCCGGCCGCGAATGGTCGCTTCCGCTTCCGTGGGTGCTGCCGGTCTGGTGCCAGATCCAGCAGGTCGTTCAGTAGGTAGACGCCGGATGCGCACAGACCGAATGCAAGGAAGGCGAGCGCCGCGTTTACCACGGCTTCTGGTTCGAACAGGCGGTGCGCGGTAAGCAGTGGAACCAGTACCAGAAGGTTCTTCAGCCACTGGTACAGCCGCAGGGCCTTGATCCAGGGGCGGAGTCCTCCGGGCTGTCCCGGCAGGTGATCGATCAACCGGGTTTGCGCGCTGGCTTGGTTTGCCAGCGATTCGGAGGCGTTGACGACGATGGCACCTGCGGCGTGCTTCCAGACCGGCAGGTCAACGCGGTGGTTGCCAAGGTAGTCGAAACCCCGTTCCCCATAGCGCTCGACGAGGGCTTCAGCCTTGGTGTGCCCGGCAAGATTGCGGGCACCATCGCTGGCGATGACCTCGTCAAAAACGCCGAGATGATCGGCGATCGGCTGGACCAGCAGCCGGTCCGAAGCGGTGCACAGGACGCGCGGACGCTGCTGTGTCGCGCGCAGCATGGCCACCACCCGTTCATCGTATGGCAGCGTTTCAACCGACAAGGTCACTCGGGAAGCGAGCTGGCGCTTCACATAGGCCTTGCCGCGCAGCAGCCAGAACGGTACCAGCAAAGCAAACAGCGGGTTGTGCGCCAGCAGGGCCAACAGTGATTCGTACAGCAGGTCGCTACGCAGCAGCGTCCCATCCAGATCGACGCACAGGGCCGCTCCCGGCGTCAACTCACCGGATCCGGCCGGTCCGTCATTGTGATGCGACATGTGCCGCAGTTCCCCTCAGCCAATAGTGCGGGGAGTATACGAGGGGGCGTTACATTGCGACAGATTCGGGTACCGCCCCGGGGGCGTGAAGGCAGTGCGCCCCTGGACAGGCTGGAGCGGCCGGTTGAGCCGTCGCAGCAGGGGCCAAGTGCAGACGGTGCAGGGTAATCAGCTCGCAGCCCGCAGCAGCGCAGGTCGTTTGCCCTGGCACCAGCGTCAAGGTGAGCTGCCCGCCTGCGGCGCTGGACAGGCGTGCCAGGTCGATGGCGTATTCACGCGTCCCTGCCTCGATCTGAAGCAAGCCGAGCGGGGCGTCATTGCCCATAACCGTGATCTGGCGAGGTGACTGCGCTGACAGTGAAAGGACTGCTTGCAGTCGGGCGGGCTCGGACGGCAGGCGCAGGCGGAGCGAGGCGGCTGCGTCGCGAATGCTCCGGCCTTGGGGCGATTGCCCATGCCAGCCACAGGAAATGAACCGATTGCCGGCATCGGCGCTGAAATCCACCGACGATCCCACGGGCAGTGCCTCGTAGGCGGGCAACAGGGTATAGCCATCCAGTCGCACCGCAGCGTCGGGTGATACGCCGACACGGACTTCGGCCAGAGGCAGGTCGTCAGGGAATACATACCTGGCTTCCAGCATCGTCCCGTCAAGTTCGTCGGCCGTGTCCAGAAGCGCATGGCGATCGTAGGTCTGTGCCCCGTAACTGGCAACGATGTCCACCCAGGCACCGTTGGCGGGGTGGGCCACGCCCTGCAGGCTGAGGGTGTAGTTGCCTGCGCACAGATCCTGGTAGGCGCCATAGGCCAAGGCCCCTTCGGCACCCTGCGAGAACAGCTTGCCATCCATCGCCTCTCCGACGATCGTATTGCTCGCATCGAAGTGGTTGCGGATGATGAAATCGTTGCGTAGCTGGGATGCCGGGGGCGCTTCGCGTGCAGCCCGCAGCAGTTCCGGCACCCGCGCGCCTGCCTTGAGCGATTGTTGTGACACTACGCGAGCCGTTCCGTCAGCGCTCCCCCAGAGGCACCACTCATCGGCGGGCTGTCGCTCATCGAACGCAAAGCAGCGATCAATGTAGAGGACCTGCTGGGAATCCCCTCCGGCCAGAAGGTGGCCAGAGCGGATGCCGTTCGTGCCCAGCTGGGCAATTCGGCCGCGGTCGTCGGCAGCGATGGCCAAGGGCGGAGTCAGGGTCTGCTTACCCAACTGGATGACGCCATCCACCAACTGCAGATGATCGTCGATCCGGCCCAGTTCCCATAGCGTGCTGGAATAGGCCATGAAACCAGGCAGACGGTCCTCGCTGGCATCTGGTTCCCGGACACTCAATGAAGTGCCTGCGCCTTTCACGGAAAGCTGTGAGCGGCCAAATCCGAGTGCCACTCCCCCCTGCAGGGCATCAAGCAGTGAGGCGCCCGTATCGAGGGTGGTTGCGGGTCGATCAACCCGCCTCGCGCGCAGGTCGCTGCCGAACATGAGAAGAAGGTTGCTGCGATCAGCATCGCGCAGCAGGTCGGCAATGTCGTTGGGCAGAGCCAGATGGTCCGATGCAACAACAACGATTGTATTGCGAGCGTAGGGACTGGTACGGATGCGGCGCACGAAATCAGCAACCAGTCGGTCCGAGCAATGGATTGCGTCGAGCATCGGCCTGCGCTGGCCAAGTCCCTCATAGGCGACATCGAGGCAGGCATGGGGAATGTGCCCGCTTGGATGATGTGTATCCAGAGTCAGGCCGACGAGTGCAAAAGGCGTGGTCCGTTGCGAGAGCGCAGCGAAGCGGTCCCAGAGCGCGTCCAACAGGACATCATCGTGGACGCCCCATGGCGAGAAGTGGTTGTCGCCCAGCTTCAGGCTCTTGAAATAAGAGCGATCGCGTACCGTGCCGAAGCCGTGGCTGGCGAGGAACTGTCCCTTTCCAGCGAAATCAGAAGCAGCGCCTCCGATGAACTCCACGTCGTATCCCCGCTCGCGCAGGTGGTCGGTCAGGCAGTACGCACCAGGCAGGAAGCGGCCGATGCTTGCATAGCCGTTGGCATCCTGACTGAGGGAAAGGGGGACGCCGCACAGAGAACTGACCATGCCGGCGATCGTCCACGTGCCGCCTTCGCGCGAGTCCACGTGCAGGAAATCCACGGCCTCGCTGCGCAGCTTGTTCAACTCTGGCGTCAGTCCGGGGAATCGCGACTCATCGAGGTAGGTGCGCTCGAGGCTTTCGGCGTAGAGAATCACCACGTTGCGATGATTCCCGAGGGGGCCGTCGGGACGTACGTACTGGTCCCCTTGTGCCGGCGCAAGACGTGCCTGCCGATCCTGGCGTACCAGTGTCGCGACGTCGTAGACGATCGGATTGAAAATCAGCGTCGCCAGCAGAGAAGCCGCGAACAGAGGACCGGCGGGTGCCCACCTTCGTGCCGAATGCAGGCGGGGCATGAAAGCGAGGACCAGGCATGCCACCAGTGCTGCCGAAAGCAGGACGATGGGCAAGCTGAAATCAGTGACTCCTGCGCCGCGCATGCCTGCGCGCAGATGATAGATCACGGCGTAATCGATGCCATTGCCACTGAGTGCATCAATGAAAAGCCAGACCGCCAGCAGCGCTCCGCAGAGTGCAGTGACCAGCAGTTTCCACCGCCGTCCATGTGTGCAATGTCGCGCAAGCAACGCGAGCATTCCGATCCATGCCGCAAAAAGCAGGCATTTCATCGCCATCTGCATTCTCTCCCTCCGGTTGGAGCGATGGGAGGGGAAATGCTACAGAATCAAGACAGCACAAAAGGCGTGTTGCCATACGCCGACATATTTTGACGAATGACAGGGTGGGCAATGTTCGCCCACCCTGCGGGTTGTTACGCGGATTTCGACTTACAGCGCCTTTTCCAGCTCTGGCAGGATCGCAAACAGATCCCCCACCAGTCCGATATCCGCAATCTCGAAGATCGGCGCATCGCCGTCCTTGTTGATCGCGACAATCGTGCCGGCATCCTTGATGCCGGTCAGATGCTGGATGGCACCACTGATGCCCACCGCCACATACAGTTCCGGCGCGATGATCTTGCCGGTCTGGCCGACCTGCAGGTCGCTGGGCACGTAGCCGGCGTCAACGGCGGCGCGCGAGGCACCGACGGCGGCACCGAGCTTGTCGGCCAGCTGGAAGATGACCTTGAAGTTCTCTTCCGAACCGACGCCGCGGCCACCGGAGACCACGCGCTTGGCGCTCTGCAGGTCCGGACGGTCGCTGGCACCGGCGGCCAGGCCGACGAAGCGGGTGTGGGTCGGCAGGGCAGCGTCAACGCTGGCCGCTTCGATGGCGGCGCTGCCGCCCTGGGCGGCTTCCGGCCACGAGGCGGCACGCACGGTGGCGACCACGATCTGGTCGGCCGGTGCTTCCACGGTGATGATCGCGTTGCCGGCGTAGATCGGGCGCTTGAAGGTGTGGCTGCCTTCGACGCTCATCAGGTCGGAGACCTGGTTGACGCCGAGCAGGGCCGCCACGCACGGCATCAGGTCCTTGCCGAAGGTGGTCGACGGGCCGAACACATGGGTGTAGCCCTTGGCCAGCTGTGCGATCTGCGGCGCCAGCACCTGGGCGATGGCCTGAGCGTTGGCAGCATTGGCCACGGTCAGTACCTTGGCGACGCCGGCGATCTTCGCGGCTTCAGCGGCAACGGCGCCCGGGTCGGCGGCCAGCACCAGCACGTCGATGCTGGCACCGCTGATGGCGGCGGCGGCACTGACGGTCTTGGCGGTAGCGGCGTTGAGCTTGCCGTCGTGGTGCTCGGCGATGACGAGAATCTTGCTCATTACAGCAGCCCCTTCTGCTTGAGTGCGGCAACCAGTTCGGCCGCGTCCTTGACCATCACACCCTTGCTGCGCTTGGACGGCGCGGCGTACTGGGTGGTCTTGAAGGTATCGGCGGCTTCAACGCCGAGGTCGGCCAGCTGCAGGGTCTCCAGCGGCTTGGCCTTGGCCTTCATGATGTCCGGCAGCTTGATGAAGCGCGGTTCGTTCAGGCGCAGGTCGGTGGTGACCACGGCCGGCAGATCGACTTCCAGCGTTTCCAGGCCGGCGTCGACTTCGCGCGTCACCGTGGCCTTGCCGTCGGCAATGTCCAGCTTGCTGGCGAAGGTCGCCTGCGGGCGGCCCCACAGCGTGGCCAGCATCTGGCCGGTCTGGTTGGCGTCGTCGTCAATGGCCTGCTTGCCGAGGATCACCAGGTCCGGCTGTTCCTTCTCGATCAGCTTGAGCAGGGTGCGCGAAGCGGTCAGCGGCTGGATGGCCTGGTCGGTGACGACGTGGATGGCACGGTTTGCGCCCATGGCCAGGCCATTGCGCAGGTGTGCCTGGGCGTCGGCCGGAGCAATGGTGGCGACCACGACTTCGCTGGCGATGCCCTTGTCGCGCAAGCGCAGGGCTTCTTCCAGGGCGATTTCATCGAAGGGGTTGGGGGACAGCTTGACGCCGTCGGTGACCACGCCGGAACCGTCCGGCTTGACCTGAATGCGGACGTTGTAGTCCACCACGCGCTTGTACGCGACGAGGATTTTCATCTGGTACGGGGTCCTTCACTAAACAGAGAGAACATCCGGTCCTGCAACAGCAACCGGTTCGGGGGTGGGAACCCGATTCTAGCTGGCTTGGGGTAACCATGCGAATGCGTATGGTTACGCTGCAGTGCAGCAATAATGCACCTCCGCGAGCGCGTGTTCACGTCACGCAGGCGGTCGTGAAGGCCATCGGGATGTATCCTGTCCAGCTGAATCAGGTTGCTGCTGCGACCCACATGATTGATCAACAGGAAATCAGGTAGTGCCCACATGGCTTGTCACCGGCGGCGCCGGATTCATTGGCGGTAACTTTGTTCTCGAGGCCGTCGCGCGCGGCGTCAAGGTCATCAACCTCGATGTGCTGACCTACGCCGGCAACCTGAAGACCCTGTCCAGCCTGGACGGCAACCCCAACCACCTGTTCGTGCAGGGCGATATCGGCGACCAGGCCCTGGTCGCGAACCTGCTGGCCGAACACCGGCCGGATGCCGTGGTGAACTTCGCCGCCGAGAGCCACGTCGACCGCTCCATCGACGGCCCCGGCGCCTTCATCCAGACCAACGTGGTGGGCACCCTGGGCCTGCTGGAAGCGGTCCGTGACTACTGGAAGGCGCTGCCGGCCGAACAGGGCGCGGCCTTCCGCTTCCTGCACGTGTCCACCGACGAGGTGTACGGCACCCTGGGCGAGACCGGCAAGTTCAGCGAAACCACCCCGTACGCCCCGAATTCGCCGTACTCGGCGTCGAAGGCCGCTTCGGACCACCTGGTCCGTGCCTTCCACCACACCTACGGGCTGCCGGTGCTGACCACCAACTGCTCCAACAACTACGGCCCGTACCACTTCCCCGAGAAGCTGATCCCGCTGGTGATCGCCAAGGCGCTGGCTGGCGAGCCGCTGCCGGTGTACGGCGATGGCAAGCAGGTGCGCGACTGGCTGTTCGTGTCCGACCACTGCGAAGCGATCCGCACCGTGCTGGCCAAGGGCCAGGTCGGCGAGACCTACAACGTCGGCGGCAACTCGGAAAAGCAGAACATCGAAGTGGTGCAGGCGATCTGCGCACTGCTGGACCAGCGCCGCCCGCGTGCGGATGGCCAGCCGCGCAGCAGCCAGATCACCTATGTCAACGATCGCCCCGGCCATGACCGTCGCTATGCGATCGATGCGTCCAAGCTGAAGAACGACCTGGGCTGGGAACCGGCCTACACCTTTGAGCAGGGCATCACCTTTACCGTCGACTGGTACCTGGACAACCAGGAATGGGTCAACGGCGTGCTGGATGGTAGTTACCGCCTGCAGCGCATTGGCACTGCCGCCTGAGGCCGGGAGAGAACATGACGCAACGCAAGGGCATCATCCTGGCCGGTGGCTCCGGCACCCGGCTGTATCCGATCACCAAGGGCGTCAGCAAGCAGCTGCTGCCGGTGTACGACAAGCCGATGATCTACTACCCGCTCAGCGTGCTGATGCTGGCGGGTATCCGCGAAGTGTTGATCATCAATACCCCGCACGAACAGGCGCTGTTCCAGCAGCTGCTGGGCGACGGTTCGCAATGGGGCATGGACATCCAGTACGCGGTGCAGCCGAGTCCGGATGGCCTGGCCCAGGCCTACCTGATCGGCCGCGACTTCGTCGCCGGCAAGCCGAGCTGCCTGGTGCTGGGTGACAACATCTTCCACGGCCACGGCCTGCGCGAGGTGCTCAAGCGTGCAGACGAACGCGTGCACGGCTCGACCGTGTTCGGCTACTGGGTGAATGATCCGGAACGGTATGGCGTGGCCGAGTTCGACCAGAGCGGCAAGGTCATCGATCTGGTGGAGAAACCGGAAAAGCCGCGCTCCAACTATGCGGTGACCGGCCTGTATTTCTATGACGGCAAGGCCAGCGATTACGCGGCCGAACTGAAGCCGTCGCCGCGTGGTGAGCTGGAGATCACGGATCTCAACAAGCGCTATCTGGCCGAGGGCAACCTGCACTTGGAAGCGCTCGGCCGTGGCTATGCGTGGCTGGATACCGGTACCCACCAGTCGCTGTTGGAAGCCTCCAATTTCATCGAGACCATCCAGACCCGTCAGGGCCTGCAGGTCTGCTGTCCCGAGGAAATCGCGTTCGGCAAGGGCTGGATCAACGCTGGACAATTGGAAGCACTGGCCGCGCCGTTGATCAAGAACAGCTACGGTGAATACCTGCATAAACTCGCCGTGCGTGGAGTCGTTCCATGAAAGTGATTGAAACCAGGTTGCCCGGCTGCGTGGTGATCGAGCCGGCGGTGTTCGGCGATGCCCGCGGTTATTTCTTTGAAACCTGGAATGCCGAGCGTTTCGCCGCGCTGGGCCTGCCGGATCGCTTCGTGCAGAGCAACGTGTCCACCTCGGCGCAGGGCGTGCTGCGTGGCCTGCACTATCAGTGGCCGCGCCCGCAGGGCAAGCTGGTCAGCGTGCTCGAGGGCGAGGTCTACGACGTGGCCGTAGACATTCGTCGCGGTTCGCCGACGTTTGGCCAGTGGGAAGCGGTGGTGCTGAGCGCGGAAAACAAGAAGCAGTTCTGGATTCCGGAAGGCTTCGCCCACGGCTTTGCCGTACTGTCCGAGCGCGCGGTGTTCAGCTATCTGTGCACCGAGGTCTACCTGAAGGACTTCGACGCCGGCGTGCGCTGGAACGATGCCGACATTGCGGTGGACTGGCCGGTCAGCGCACCGACTTTGTCGGCCAAGGACGAGAACGCACCGTTCCTGAAGGACATTGCTGAAGATCGCCTGCCGATGTGCGTGCCATGACCGTTCTGGTCTTCGGCGGCAACGGCCAGGTCGGCCGGGAGCTGCTGCGCGCGCTGGCGCCACTGGGCAAGGTAGTCGCGACTACCCGCAGCGGGCAACTACCCGACGGAAGCGCCTGCGAGGTGGCTGATTTCGGTCAGGCCGACAGCCTGCCGGCATTGCTGGATCGCCTGCAGCCATCGGTGGTGGTCAACGCGGCCGCGTACACGGCAGTCGATCGCGCCGAGCAGGAGGTCGAGGCGGCCTTCGCCGCCAACGCGCAGGCGCCGGGCGTGATCGCGCGCTGGTGTGCGGCGCATGGCGTGCCGTTCGTGCATTACTCCACCGACTACGTGTTCGACGGCCAAGGCAGTGCGCCCTACCGCGAAGACGAGCCGACCGCGCCGCTGGGCGTCTATGGCACCAGCAAGCGCGATGGTGAGGATGCAGTGCGTTTGGCCGGTGGCCGCCACCTGGTCTTCCGCACGGCCTGGGTGTATGCCTCGCATGGCGCCAATTTCCTGCGCACCATGCTGCGCGTGGGAGCAGAACGCGATGCGTTGCGGGTGGTGGCCGACCAGATCGGCACGCCGACGCCGGCAGCGCTGATTGCCGATGTCACTGCGCAGGTGCTGCAGCATCCGGGCCACTTGTCCGGAACCTGGCATCTGACGGCCAGTGGCCAGACCAGCTGGCATGGGTTTGCCGAGGCGATCTTCGCCGAAGCGCTGGCTGCCGGCGTGCTGGCGAAGGTGCCGGCCGTCGAGGCGATTCCCAGTTCCGAGTATCCGACGCCGGCCAAGCGCCCGGCCTGGTCGGTGCTGGACAACCGCAAGCTGCAGCAGGATTTCCGCATCGTACTGCCGAGCTGGCAGGACGGCCTGAAGCGGGTGATGGCGGAGATTGCCTGACCGGGTAGGCGACCACCGTTGGTGGTCGCCTGCATCCACAGTGTGCCGACCAACGGTCGGCACTCGCTGCAGGGCGTCGGCTCAACTGCGCCCGTACGTGTCCTCGAAGCGCACGATGTCATCCTCGCCCAGGTAGCTGCCCGACTGTACTTCGATCAGTTCCAGCGGCAGTTTTCCGGGGTTGCGCAGGCGGTGGGTCACGCCCAGCGGGATGTAGGTGCTCTGGTTCTCGCTGAGCAGGATCACTTCGTCGCCGCGGGTCACTTCTGCGGTGCCGCTGACCACGATCCAGTGCTCGGCGCGATGGTGATGCATCTGCAGGCTGAGCGTGCCGCCGGGCTTGACCGTGATGCGCTTGACCTGGAAACGCTCGCCGTTATCGATTGAATCGTAGGCGCCCCACGGGCGGTAGACCTTGCGATGCCAGCTGGCCTCGCTGCGGCCTTCGGCTTTCAGCTGCGCCACCACGGTCTTGACCTCCTGCATGCGGTCGGCCTTGCCGACCAGCACTGCATCGTCCGTCTCGACCACGATCACATCGTCCAGGCCGACCAGTGCCACCAGGCGCTGTGCATAGGCATAGGTGTTGCGGCAGTCGATGGCGATCACATCGCCCTGGTGGGCGTTGCCATCGCCGTCCTGCTGCGAGACATCGCGCAGGGCTGTCCACGAGCCGACATCGTTCCAGCCTGCGTCCAGCGGAATCACGACTGCATCGGCGGTTTTTTCCATCACGGCATAGTCGATGGAATCGGAGGGAACGGTGGCGAACGCCTCCTTGTCGAGACGGGTGAAATCCGAATCGCGACGGGCCTGCTGCAAGGCCTGGCGGCTGCCGGCCAGCATGTCGGGCTGGAAGCGTTCCAGTTCCTGCAGGTAGCGCGAGGCCTTGAACAGGAACATGCCGCTGTTCCAGTAGTACTGGCCGCTGCTGACGTAACCGGTGGCGGTTTCAAGGTCGGGCTTTTCGACAAAACGCTCCACCGCACGCAGGCCCTGCCCATTGGCGGCCTTGATATAGCCGTAGCCGGTTTCCGGACCGGTCGGCACGATGCCGAAGGTCACCAGCTTGCCGGCCTCGGCAGCGCTGGCTGCAGCCTGCACGACTGCGCGGAACGCGGCCTCATCGGTGATTACATGGTCCGAGGGCAGCACCAGCAGCAGCGCATCGGCGCCGTCGCGGGTGGCCTCCAGCGCTGCGACCGCGATGGCCGGTGCGGTGTTGCGGCCAACCGGTTCCAGGATGATGGCAGCCGGCTCGGCGCCGACCTGCTGCAGCTGCTCGGCAGCGACGAAGCGGTGCTCCTCGTTGGCGATCACCAGCGGGCCATACGCGGCGATGGGAGCGACGCGCTGCCAGGTGGCCTGCAGCATCGTCAGCTCGCTGGCCAAAGGCAGGAACTGCTTGGGGTAGGACTCGCGCGACAGCGGCCACAGGCGGGTGCCGGAGCCACCGGACAGAATGACGGGCTGGATGATACTCATGGTCGTCCTTGGTTATTGCTGAAGGAGATGGGAAATTTCATCAGTACGGGCCTGCATCAGCGCTGCGTCGCCGCGGGCTTCAACGTTCAGGCGCAGCAGCGGTTCGGTGTTGGAACTGCGCAGGTTGAAGCGCCAGGCGCCGAAGTCGGCACTGATGCCGTCAGTGTGATCCAGTACCGGCGCTTGCGCCGCGAAGTGCGCCATGACGCGGGCCACAGCGGCCTTGGCATCGGCCACCTTGAAATTGATCTCGCCACTGCATGGGTAGGCCGCCATGCGGTCTTCGACCCAGTCGGCCAGCGAGCGGCCACTCTCGGAGATAAGCTGTGCGATCAGCAGCCACGGAATCATGCCGGAGTCGGCATAGGCGAATTCACGGAAGTAGTGGTGGGCGCTCATCTCGCCGCCGTACACCGCATCCTCGGCACGCATCTTTTCCTTGATGAAGGCGTGGCCGCTCTTGCACAGCACCGGTACGCCGCCGGATTGCTCCACCATCTCCACGGTGTTCCAGACCAGGCGCGGGTCATGCACGATCTTGCCACCGGGATTGCGCGCGAGGATGGCCTTGGCCAGCAGTCCGACCAGGTAGTAGCCCTCGATGAAGCGGCCGGTATGGTCGAAGAAGAAGCAGCGATCGAAGTCACCGTCCCAGGCGATGCCGAAGTCCGCGCCATGTTCACGCACCGCATCGGCGGTGGCGGCGCGGTTTTCCGGCAGCAGCGGGTTGGGAATGCCGTTGGGGAAACTGCCATCGGGTTCGTGGCAGATGCGGATGAACTCGAACGGCAGGTGCGGGGCCAGCAGGTCGACGATGGCGCCCGCGCCGCCGTTGCCGGCATTCACCACCAGCTTCAGCGGCGTGAGCTTGCTGGCATCGACGTAGCTGAGCAGGTGCTGGATGTAGGCGCTCTTGTCATGCTGGGCGGTCTGCCCGGCGCGCGGCGGCTGGGCCTCGGACGTATCGGCGGCGACCGCATCGGAGATCGCGAACAGGCCGGTATCGGAGCTGATCGGGCGGGCGTTCTCCTTGACCAGCTTCATCCCGTTGTAGTCCATCGGGTTGTGGCTGGCGGTCACCATCACGCCGCCGGCCGCGCCGAGGTGATCGGTCTGGAAGTAGACCTCTTCGGTACCGCACAGGCCGATGTCGATCACCTCACGACCGGTACCACGCAGGCCTGCGGCCAGCGCATCCTGCAGCGCCGGGCTGGTCAGGCGCACATCGTGGCCGAGGACCACCGGGCCGGGGGCGAGCTGCGCGGCCAGGGCGACGCCGATGCGGCGGGCCAGGCCTTCGTTCAGTTCTTCCGGCACACGGCCGCGGATATCGTAGGCCTTGAAGGCGGGCAGGGGCATCGATCAGGTCCTTTTTGGGCTCAGCCCTCAATTGTAGTCCCAGTCGGGTATGGGAATCGTTTCCATCGGGAAACGCCACCTGACTGGCGCTCGTGGGTCAGGCCCGCGTCAACCGTTTGCCCGCCTTACGGGAACGTTTGCCGGGCAGGCCCGGCAACGGCGCCAGCAGTGCCTGCACGTCTTCCTCGCTGAAGCGTGGCCCCGTAGCGCCGCCGCCTTCGAGAATCGAGTCGGCCAGCGTGGCCTTGCGTTCCTGCAGCTCGGCGATCCGTTCTTCGATGCTGCCTGCAGCGATCAGCCGGTAAACGAACACCGGCTGCTGCTGGCCGATGCGATGGGCGCGGTCGCTGGCCTGGTTTTCGGCCGCCGGGTTCCACCAGGGGTCGAAGTGGATGACGGTGTCGGCGGCGGTCAGGTTCAACCCGACGCCACCTGCCTTCAGGCTGATCAGGAACACCGGTGCCTCGCCCTGCATGAAGCGCTGCACCGGCGTGGCCCGGTCCTGGGTGTCGCCGGTCAGGGTCACATAGGCCAGCCCGAGCTCATCCAGCGCCTGCGCGATCAGTGCCAGCATGCCGGTGAACTGCGAGAACACCAGGATCCGCCGGCCTTCCTCGACCATCGACGGCAGCATCTCGCGCAGCAGCTCCAGCTTGGCCGAGCCGGCATTGCGTGCCGGGGCGTCGCCCGGCAGCAGGCGCGGATCGCAGCAGACCTGGCGCAGCTTCAGCAAGGCATCCAGCACCACGATATGGCTGCGCGCCAGCCCGCTGCCGCTGATGGCCTCGCGCACCTGCTTTTCCATCGCCGCGCGGACGGTTTCATAGAGATCACGCTGCCCGCCCTCCATGTCCACCGCGCGGGTAATGAGGGTCTTGGGCGGAAGCTCTGACGCGACCTGGTCCTTGCGACGGCGCAGGATGAAGGGACGCAGACGCTGCGCCAGCAACGTGGCGCGACGGTGGTCGCTGCCGCGCTCGATCGGATGGCGCCAATGCTGGTTGAACTGCTTCTCGCTGCCGAGCAGGCCGGGCAGCAGGAAGTCGAACTGCGTCCACAGCTCGCCCAGATGGTTTTCCAGTGGCGTGCCGGTCAGGCACAGGCGATGGCGGGCCTGCAACGTGCGCAGGGTGATGGCCGCACGTGACTTCGGATTCTTCACCTGCTGGGCTTCATCCAGAATCAGCAGATGGTAGGCATGTGCCTGCAGCGCCTGCTCGTCGCGCCACAGCAGGGGGTATGTGGTCAGTACAAGATCGTGCTCGGGGATCGCCTCGAACAGCGTTTCACGTGCCGGTCCATGCAGGGTCAGCACGCGCAGGCCAGGGGTGAAGCGTGTGGCTTCGCTCTGCCAGTTGTGCAGCAGCGAGGTCGGCACCACCAGCAGCGCCGGCCGGTCCAGGCGGCCACTTTCCTTCTCGACCAGCAGATGCGTCAGCGTCTGCAGGGTCTTGCCCAGCCCCATGTCATCGGCCAGCACCCCGCCCAGCCCCTGCTGGCGCAGGTACTGCAGCCACGACAGGCCCTCCAGCTGATAGGGACGCAGCGTTGCCACCAGCCCCGCCGGTGGCGGCACTTCGCCCAGTGCGGGTGCCTGCATCAGCCGCTGCACCAGCGCCTGGGTATCCTTGCGGCCCCGGAACTGCAGGCGCGCCGTGTCCTGCAGTGCTTGCAGGCGGCCACGATCAAGCGCTGACAAGCGCAGCGGCGCGCCACGCTGGGCGAACAGATCCGCCAACAGGGCCATGATCGGCTTCAGTCGCGCGGCCCGCAGTGCCAGGCGGGTGTTTTCGCCTGCCATCAACAGGATGTTCTCGTCGTCGCCAATGGCGTCCAGCTGGCCACGCATCCAGCGGGGATCGGACTGCAGCACCTGCTGCAGCAGCGGAACCATCGACACGTTGCGGCCTTCCACCTGGATGTCCAGGCCCAGGTTGAACCAGCCCGCATCCGCTGGGTCGGCCTGGATGTCCAGTCCGATCTCATCCACCCGGGTGATGCGATGGCGGAAGTCGTCGTCCGTCTCCACCTTCCAGCCCAGGGCTTCCAGGCGCGGCACGTCGTCCAGCAGGAACCGTGTCCAGTCATGGGTGCGCAGCTGGAACTGCGGGCCTGCGCCGTCCAATGCCGCCCGTGGTTCCACGTCGCGATGCAGTCCCACCGTGCGCAGCTCGGCCTCGCGCCGTGACTCCTCAACCAGGTCGCGGGGCAGCAGGGCGAGCTGGCCCTCCGGATTGTGTGCGAACAGGCTCGGATCATCCAGGAACCGCACGTGCTCGTCGTATTCGAAGGCCACGGTCGCGATATCGGCCCATTGCGAAGGGTCGCGGGGGCCGAGCCACGGCGGACGGAACTCGACCGTGTGCAGGCGCAGGACGGGCGTCATCGCGCTGATCTGCAGGGTGGGCAGTGTGTCGCTTGCGCCTGGGCGTGGCAGCGCCGGGTCGATCTGTTGCAGCAGTTGCGCCACGATTGGTTCCTCATCGGGGAGCAGGTGGGGAAGGGCGAGGAACGCGTCCGCGTCCTCCGGCTTGACGTCCAGCAGGAGAAGCCCGACTTCACCGGAGACCGGATCCAGGTAACCGGCACTGGATCCCAGTACGAGGCCTTCCGCATCGCCCTCCACGCTCAGTGCCGGCGCCAGCAGCAACCTGCCGTGAGTCGTCTCTGCGCTCCATCCCAACGTACCGCGACGTGGTGTGCCGGGCCTGGCCGGTACGCGATCATGCATGCCACATGACACCCAGCCATGCTCGCTGGACACGATCGACTGCAGGATCGTGCTGATGTCGAACCGTTCCGGCGGTTTCACGGACTGATGCAGGGCCCACAGCTGCGCCACCGCGGCCAAGTCGGCCTGCGTCAGGTAGCCGGGTGGTTCCAGCAACAGCTGGGGGGTGATTTCCTGCCATTTGCCGAACTCGATCGTGCCGTCGAGGGCGTACTTGACGCGACGGAGCAGGATGGAAGGCCGGTGATTGAACGTGGACAGCTCGAAGATGATGCCGTTTCTACGTGACCGGGGAGGCTGGGCTCTGGCGGCCTGCCAGCGTGACAGCTGTTCCAGCAGTTCGCGGCGTGGTGACTGGACCGGATCGTGCTCCAACGCTGGATCGTCATCGCCCAGGTCTGCCGCGTCCAGCATATGCGCGACCAGCACGGCCGCGACGTGCTTGCAGTGATGGCCGACAGGGCACGAGCATTCACTACGCAGGCGGCTGCGGGGATGGCGCAGACTGGCTTCCAGATCGATTTCCACCCGGTAGGGGCATCTGGCCGAGCCTTTCACTTCGGCGATGAGCATTCCACTGGTCAGATGCATGTTGCGGACACCGGACAGGCAACGTTCGCTCTTTTCCAGTGTCCACGCGTCCATCCAGCGGAGCAGGTCTTCTTCGGTGTAGGTATGGGCCATCAACGAGGGTGGGGCGGGCACGGGGCCGGCCATTGGCAGGAGACCCCGGCATTCTACGGAACCCCGTGCGATGCCCGTGCAATGCTGCGGCGCATCCAGGCCCTTCGCCGCCCTCCAGCTAGAATGCGGTCATCCTCAACGTGCAGGGTAGTACAGCAATGCAGCAATCGACTTCCACCGGCAAGCGCAGCAAGCGCTTCGCCAGTGCGGCGGAGGCCCTGCAAGGGGTGGTCGCCGATGGCCAGACGCTGGCCGTGGGCGGCTTCGGCCTGTGTGGCATTCCCGAGGCACTGATCGCCGCGCTGCGCGACAGCGGGGCCAGGGGCCTGACCGTGATCTCCAACAACGCCGGTGTCGATGGCTTCGGCCTCGGCCAGCTGCTGGAGACGCGTCAGATCAGGAAGATGATTTCGTCCTACGTCGGCGAGAACAAGGAATTCGAGCGGCAGTTCCTGGCCGGCGAACTGGAACTGGAATTCAACCCGCAGGGCACCCTGGCCGAGCGCCTGCGTGCTGGCGGCGCGGGCATCCCGGCGTTCTTCACTGCCACCGGCTACGGCACCGTGGTGGCCGAAGGCAAGGAAACCCGCGAGTTCGATGGCAAGCACTACGTGATGGAAACCGCGCTGCGCGCCGACGTGGCGCTGGTCAAGGCGTGGAAGGCCGACGAAGCGGGCAATCTGGTGTTCCGCAAGACCGCGCGCAACTTCAACCCTGCCTGCGCGATGGCCGGCAAGGTCTGCATCGTGGAAGTGGAGGAGGTGGTGCCGGTCGGCGCGATTGATCCGGACCAGGTGCACCTGCCGGGCATCTACGTACACCGCATCGTGCACAACCCGCATCCTGAAAAGCGTATCGAACAGCGCACCATCCGCGCGGAGGGCAACTGACATGGCGTGGACTCGCGATGAGATGGCGGCACGTGCCGCCCGCGAACTGACCGATGGTGCGTACGTGAACCTGGGCATCGGCCTGCCGACCCTGGTTGCCAACCACATCCCCGAAGGGGTGGACGTGTGGCTGCAGTCGGAAAACGGCCTGCTCGGCATCGGTCCGTTCCCGACCGACGCCGAAGTGGACGCCGACCTGATCAATGCCGGCAAGCAGACCGTCACCGCGCGTGCCGGTGCCAGCTATTTCGGCAGCCACGACAGCTTCGCGATGATCCGCGGTGGCCATGTGAACCTGGCTATCCTCGGCGCCATGCAGGTCACCGACAAGGGTGACCTGGCCAACTGGATGGTGCCCGGCAAGATGGTCAAGGGCATGGGCGGTGCGATGGACCTGGTGGCCGGCGTGCAGCGCGTGGTGGTGCTGATGGAGCACACCGCCAAGAACGGCGAGCACAAGATCCTGACCGAATGCACGCTGCCGCTGACCGGCGTTGGCGTGGTCGACCGCATCATCACCGACCTCGCTGTGTTCGACGTCACCGATTCCGGTCTGCAGCTGGTGGAGGCGGCACCGGGTGTCAGTGAAGAAGAGCTGAAGGAAAAGACCGGCGTTTCGTTCTGTAGCTGAAGTCAGCGTTGTTGCCGCACAGCGCCAGCCTCAGGGCTGGCGTTGTGGCCAAGTGACGATGTAGCCTGCGTTGGCAACAAGATCCGGCAACAACTGCATGACCGAGTCAAATGCACTGTCGTTGTCCAGCTCAGTGGGATAGCAGTGCGCATCCAGTAGTGATCGCAGCGCCGCCGCCCGCAACCACATCGTGTCTGCTGCCTGTGGCGTTGGCGCGCGCGTCAGCCCAAGCCGGGCTGCCCAGCGCAGATGACTGCGCGAAACGACGATTGCCTCCCGGGTGGATGTCGCGAGCATGCCCAGCGCAGGTTTCTCGCTGAACTGTTGAAGCGCGGCATCGATAGCGCCCGCCCCGGGTAGCTGCTGCCCTGCGTCGCGGCTTCCGCGCAGGTCCAGCCAACAGGCCAGCAACGATGGATCTGGACCGTAGGTTTCCAGAACCTGCAGGATGCTGGGCAATGCATTGCCAGCATGGCCGATGATATCGACAGCAGCGTCCTGCGGGCGTAGGGCGGTTGGAATGAACACGTGATAGCTCACCCCCAGGTCGCGCGCGGCCTCACAAGCGGTGGTGATCAACTCGGGATCATCAATGAGAACCAGCAGGCAAACCTGCAGGGGTGAGGCGAGCGGAACCGGGGACAGCGCTTGGCGCGTCGCGTCGAGCCAGGCATGACCCAGCCGTGCATCCGGTTCCAGCACGGCGCCTTCGGCCCATTCGTTCCATGCGTTGATGAAGACCATGCGCTGGCGCGCAGGCGCCGGCGCCAGGCGTTCATGGATCGTGGTATGCAGCCAGTCCCGGTAGCCGCGTGGGGATGCATGCAGGTAGACGCGGCCACGGCCGGAGCGGCGCGCTTCGTTGTCCCAGCCCGGGTTCACGCCCGGATAGAGCGGGTAGTCCGGCAGCGGGCGGGCTGCGATTTCTGCAGCCAGTTCGCGCCAGTCGCGTACATCGCCATTGAAGGACGGATTGAGCAGCCATTGTTGCGCCGACAGCGAACGCGGGTTGCTCATGTTCGGCGGAAATTCGACAGCGGCATCGAAGCCGATATCGCGGGGATCCGGGCGCTCGAAACCCTGCACGTACGCCAGGTGGATCTCGCCGACGCCATTGTCGCGGCACCAGCGGCGCCAGCGTTCGGCGGTCGCCCGCGCGTCGGGCAGCAGGTGCGGGCGATAGACCAGCAGCATTGGCCGGCCCTCGACCTTCAATGCGCGGCGGTCGCGCAGGTAGGGCGCGACATGTGCGATGAAGGCCAGATCATCCTCGGCGCTGTGCTGCTGGCCGATCAGGATGTCCTCGTCGCGGCCGTCCCAGCGTCGTGCCCAGTTCTCGTTGGCCCAGCACAGGCAGAACGGCAATTCGATGCTGTCATCTGCCAGCCATTGGCGCAGCGGATCCTCCATCAGGGTGCGGCCGCTGAACCAGTAGTAGTAGAAGCAGAACGCGCCGATGCCGTACTCAGCTGCGAGGCGCGCCTGGTCCCGCATCACCTGAGGATTGCGCAGGTCGTAGAAGCCCAGGTCTGCCGGCAGGCGGGGCTGGATGTGGCCCTCGAACTGCGGCAGCGCGCGGGTTACGTTGCGCCATTCGGTAAACCCCTTGCCCCACCAGGCGTCATTCTCGGGGAAGGTGTGGAACTGCGGCAGGTAGAACGCGACCAGCGTTGCCGGCAAAGGAGACGGCAAGGTCGCCTCACGCCATGGCACGTGGCCGATCGCCCGCTCGTCGGCACGCCAGCGCAGCTGGGCGCTGGCGCGCGTGCCCCCCTCGTCCTGCTGGCCCTTGGGTGGCGGCGGTACCCAGTTGCCGTGCCGCGCCAACAGCCGCGTGCGTAACCGGTCACGCTGCGCCTGTGGCAGCGGCAAGGCCCGGAACACGGCGCGCAGCAACGGAAACAGCGACTGGCGCACGCTCATCGGGCTGGGCTCCACGAAAGGCGGCAATCGGACGGCATCGGCATGTGGGAAACGGTCATGGCGCCATTTTCGGTGCTGGCTGCCATGACGGCAAACACCGGCGTGCTAGCGTGTGGCCATGCTGTTCCCCCACGACCTGCCCGATGCCGACGTCCAGCACCTGCCGGGCTGGCTGGCCGCGGCCGATGCCGACCGGCTCCTGTCCGCCCTCCAGGCCGAAGTCCGCTGGGAGGTCCATCGCATCCGCATGTTCGGCAACTGGGTGGATTCGCCGCGGCTGAGCTGCTGGATCGGCGATCCGCTGGCGCGCTACCGCTATTCCGGTGCTGAATTCGTGCCGCACCCCTGGCCACCCGCGTTGCAGGCCATGCGCGGGCGCCTGCAGGCGGAGGGCATCGGCCGCTTCAACAGCGTGCTGCTGAACCGCTATCGCGGCGGTGGCGACTACATGGGCTGGCACAGCGATGACGAGCCAGAGCTGGGGCCGACCCCGGTGATTGCTTCGCTGAGCCTGGGCGCGGCGCGCCGCTTCCTGCTGCGCCGGCGCGATGACCCGGCGCGGAAGGCCGAGTACCTGCTCGGCCATGGCGATCTGCTGGTGATGGCGGGGCAGACACAGCGGTTCTACCAGCACGCGCTGCCGAAGATGGCACGGGTGCAGGGCGAACGGATCAACCTGACGTTCCGCTGGATTACGCCACGCTGACGGTCAGCGCGCGACGGTCGGCTGGTCGGCCTGTCCGCTTGTCAGCGTCCAGCCCACCATCTCCTGTGCCAGCTGCTGCAGGCCGCGCTCGAACGCAGCGGCAACCGCCGGCACGTCGGTACTGCCGACCGGCTGCGCCTGGCGGAAGGTACGGTCGGCGACCACGCGCTGGTCGGCCACATGGATCAGCTTGGCGTTGACCTCGATCACCACGGTCGGCGTGGCCTGGCCCAGGTAGTCCGATTCAAAGCGGCGCACGTCGGTGGACAGCTTGTAGTCGGCACGGATGCCGGCACTGCTGCGCGCCACGCCACGGATGCGGCCGGAGTCCTCAAAGCCACGCAGCAGGGTGTCCTCGATCATGTCGGTGGCCGGCTGTGCCCAGCTGGCCCCCTTGTAGATCTCCATCTGCGACGGCGTCGGCCGCACGTTGATACGCGGGCTGTCGACCATGCGCGCGGCGCTGGGCTTGGCCAGCACCAGCTGCCAGCCCACCTGTGGCCACGCCGGGTCGGCCTTCACCTGCACGGACGGCGAGTACAGCGTCACTGCGGTTTTCTCGCTGCTGCCAAGGATGGAGCAGCCGCCCAGCAGGGTGACCATCGAAGCGGCCAGCAGCAGGCGCGGAAGGGCGGTCGGGCTCATTTGGGTTCGAACTCCTTCGGTGCGTCGCGGCCCAGCAGGTAGCGCGCGGGGTTGTTCTCGAGGCGGTCGCTGACCCGGCGCAGATCGCGGATCAGGCCGCGCAGTTCGGTCAGCGTCGGGCCGAGCTGGCCGAGGCCATCGTTGGCGAAGCTGTTGATCGCGGCACGGTTCTCGCCAAGGATCGAGTCGGCGTTGCCAGCGGCCGAATCAAGCTTGGCCAGGGTGGCGTCGAGCTTGTCGATGATGCCCGGCAGCTGCTGCACCAGGTTCTTGTCCAGGCGCTCGATGGTGCCATTGGTGGTCTTCAGCGTGGTGTCCAGGCTGCGGGCGGCATCGCGCGCGCTGAGCAGCAGCGCCTGCGTGCCCTGGTCGCGGTCGGCCAGGCCGCCGCTGATCGTTTCCAGGTTGGCCAGCGTCGCGTTGATCGAGGCCACGTTGCGGTCGCTGAGGATCTGGTCCATGCGCTCGACGATGCGGTTGGCAACGTCGGTGATGTTCTGCAGCGCCGACGGCGTGGTTGGAATGATCGGCGCCGGGTCCTTGTTGACCGTGGTCAGTGCCGGCGACTGCGGCGTACCACCGCTGAGCTGGATGATCGACGGGCCGGTCAGGCTGGTGATCGCCAGCTTTGCACGGGTATCGGTCTTGACCGGGGTGGTCGAGTTCAGGCGGATGCGTGCGACCACCTGGCGCGGGTCGTCCGGCACCAGGTTCAGTTCGATGATCGAACCCACCGCGATGCCGTTGTACTGCACCGGGCTGCCCACCGACAGGCCGGTTACTGCCTCGCGGAACACCACGCGGTATTCCTGCCAGGTACGGTCGGAGGAGTACTTGGCCGCCCACAGGCCGAAGGCCAGCAGGGCCAGGCCGGTGATCAGGGTGAACGCGCCGATCAGCACGTAGTTGGCTTTGGTTTCCATGGCTCAGGCACTCTCGATCTGTTCGCCGCGCGCGGCACGCGCACGCGGTCCGTGGAAGTATTCCTGGATCCACGGATGATCCAGTTTCTCGATGTCCGGCAGTGGCGCGTTGGCCACCACTTTGCGGTCGGCGATCACTGCCACCCGGTCGCAGATCGCATACAGCGTGTCCAGGTCGTGGGTGATCAGGAACACGGTCAACCCCAGTGCTTCCTGCAGGGTCTTGATCAGGCGGTCGAAGGCGGCCGCGCCGATCGGGTCGAGTCCGGCGGTCGGTTCATCCAGGAACAGCAGCGGCGGGTCCAGTGCCAACGCGCGGGCCAGCCCGGCGCGCTTGCGCATGCCGCCGGACAGCTGCGAGGGCAGTTTGTTGATCGCATCGGCGGGCAGGCCGGCCAGCTTCACCTTCAGCAGCGCCAGTTCGTAGTGCCAGCGCTCGGGCAGTTCGCGGTGGTGCTCCTTCAACGGTACCTGCACGTTCTCGCCTACGGTCAGCGACGAGAACAACGCACCGTCCTGGAACAGCACGCCGGTGTTGCGCTCGATGTGCAGGCGGCTCTCGGCATCGTCGGCACGCGCGTCGCGGCCCAGCACCTCGATCCGGCCTTCGTCGGGCGTGCGCAGGCCGAGGATCGAGCGCATCAGTACCGACTTGCCGGTACCGGAGCCGCCCACCACGCCGAGAATTTCGCCGCGGCGCACGTCCAGGTCCAGGTCCTCGTGCACGGTCTGGCTGCCGAAGCGGTTGACCAGCCCGCGCACGCGGATGGCCAGGTCGTGGCCATCGTCGTCCTGCATGGGAATGTCGTCGGGCGTCGGATGCGTGCTCATGTCACCAGTCCATGTGCATGAACCACAACGCCGCGAAGGCGTCGATGATGATCACCAGCGAGATGGTCTGCACCACGCTGGAGGTGGTGCGTTCGCCCACCGACTGCGCCGTGCCTTCCACCTTCAGGCCTTCCAGGCAGCCGATCAGGCCGATCACCAGCGCGAACACCGGCGCCTTCGACAGGCCGACCAGCATGTGCCGCACTTCCATCGTCTCGTGCATGCGTGCGATGTACATCTGCGGCGGGATGTCGAGGTCGAACGCACCGACGGTGATGCCGCCAGCCAGGCCGGCGACCATCGCAATGAAGGTCAGCAGCGGCAGGGTGACCAGCAGCGCCAGCAGCCGTGGCAGCACCAGCAGGTCGATCGGATCCAGGCCCAGGGTGCGCATCGCATCGATTTCCTCGCGCGCTTTCATCGCACCGATCTGTGCGGTGAAGGCGCTGGCGGTGCGGCCGGCCAGCACGATGGCGGTCAGCAGCACCGCGAACTCGCGCAGGAAGGCGATGTTGACCAGCTCGACCACGTAGATCTCGGCGCCGAAGTCGCGAAGGATGGTCGAGCCGAGGAAGGCGATCACCGCGCCCACCAGGTAGGACAGCAGCGCCACCAGCGGTACCGCGTCCAGCCCGACCTGCTCCATCTGGTGCACGGTGGCGGTCAGGCGGAAGCGACGGGGTTCCTTGACCAGGCGAGCTCCCTTGACCAGGTTCTCGCCGAGGAAACTGCACAGCGCCTTGATGTTGTGGCCGGTGGCATGGACGCTGACACCCAGCCGTTCCAGCGCCGCCAGCACGCCGAAGTCGCGCTTGGGCTTGGGCCGGTCGTCGGCCACTTCCTCGATGGTGCACACCAGCGCCTGGTGATCCGGGCGGAACTTCAGTGCGTCCTCGCCGAGGTCGGCGCGATGGGCTACGCGCAGCACCTGCAGCACGCCGGCCGAATCCATTTTCTCGATGGCGGTGGCATCGATGCCGGTCAGCGTGTCGGGAACGCCGCGCAGGACTTCGGCCGCGGCCAGCGCGGTCTTCAAGGTCCAGGTGCCGGACAGGCGGATCACGCCCGGGTCATGGGCATCCTGTTGGAGCTGGGGGGCGTGGTTCGGGGTCACTTGGGCCATTCGGGTCGCAGCATAACCGTTCTGTATTGGGCTTCGCGTCGAACTCGGATGAATTTCTCCGGTAAGGCCCAGCCTAGGTAATACTACGGCGCATGTCCGCAGACGCTCACACGATCCCCACGCCCCAGGCCAGCTACGCACAGCGCGTGGCCTTCGTTTCCGAGATCGCCGGACGCCTGCACAGCTATGGCACAACGGCCCAGCGCCTGGAAACAGCGGTGGTGGCACTGGCCCGCCAGCTCGATCTGGATTGTGAACCGTGGTCGAATCCCACCGGTATCATCCTCAGCTTCAGCGACCCGGCGCAGGCGATCGGCTCCAGTGACATCACCCGCGTGATCCGCTTGGCGCCCGGCGAGAACGACCTGCACAAGCTCAGCGTCGCCGACCATATCGCCGAGGAAGTGGCCAATGGGCGGATGAGCATCGCCCAGGGCCACACCGCATTGCGCCAGCTGGACAAGGATCCGGGCCGGCGCGGCAAGCTGCGCACCATCCTTTCGTTCACCCTCGGCGCGGCCGGCGTGGCCGGCATGTGGAAGCTGCCGTGGCTGGACATCGCCACCGCCGGTGTCATCGGCCTGATGATCGGCCTGCTCGGCATGGTCACCGACCGTCGCCCGGCCACCCGCGAAGCCGCCGAGGCACTGGCCGCGCTGCTGGCCGGCCTGGTCGCCACGCTGGTCGCGTCCTTCATCGGCGCGCTCAACCTCAACACAGTGATCATCGCCTCGCTGGTGGTGCTGCTGCCGGGCATGTCGCTGACCAATGCGGTCAATGAACTGGCCAGCCAGCACTGGGTGTCGGGGACCGCGCGCTTCGCCGGTGCGCTGACCACCATCATGAAACTCAGTGTGGGCGCGATGATCGCGGTGACCCTGGCCGACGTGCTCGGCCTCGACCCGGTGATCCGCGCGGCGCGGCCGCAGGGGCCCTGGGTGGAGTGGGGCTCGCTGCTGACCGCGGCGTTCGCCTTCGCGATGCTGTTCAAGGCCAACCGCCGCGATTACCCGTGGGTGATCGCCGCCTCGGTGGCCGGCTATGCGATCTCCAAGTTCGGTGGCCACGCCTGGGGCGCGCCTGCCGGCATCTTCCTGTCGGCGATGCTGCTGACCGCCGGTGGCAATCTGTTCGGCCGTCTCGTTGGCCGCCCGGGTGCGATCATCCGCCTGCCTGGCATCATCATGATGGTGCCAGGCAGCACCAGCCTGCGCGGCGTGCTGACCCTGGTCCAGCAGCAGGACGTGGGTGCCGGCCAGAGCGTGTTCCTCACCGTGCTCAACGTGGTGATGGCGCTGGTGGCGGGCCTGCTGTTCGGCAACCTGCTGATGCCCGCTCGCAAAACCCTGTAGGTGTGGACCGTTGGTCCACACACCGAAGAATGAACAACGCCGGCTTTCGCCGGCGTTGTTCATTGCATTCCAATCCGGCCTCAGGCCTTCTTGATCAGGAAATCTTCCGGCTTCTTGTTGCCCTTGGCGGTCAGCTCGGCCATCCAGCGCGGCTGCTTGCCACGACCGGTCCAGGTTTCCTTGGGATTGGCCGGGTTGCGGTACTTCGGAGCAACCTTGCCCAGCTTGCGGCCAGCGGTCTTCGACGGTGCCTTGGCGGCCTTGGCCACCTTGCGCGCGCGCGGGGCCGGGGCGTCGCCGAACAGTTCCTCGATGGTGTAACCCTCGGTCTTGGCCAGCTTGGTCAGCTGTGCCCGGACCTTGGTGATCGGCCGGCGCTTGGCGACGATGGTCTGCTGTTTCTTGGCGGTACGGATCAGGGCGCCCAGCTCGCGTGCCGACAGGCCGGTCAGGTCAATGCTCATTTACGGTTACTCCGGAAACTAATAAGTGGACGGGACGAGCCAGTCCATGGCGTCGCGGGACAGAATAAAGATGAATTAATCCCAGCACAAATGCAGGCGGGTCATGGCCTGGCAGCATCCCGGCTGCATTGCGTCTATTTTGACCGGATTATGTCCGCTGCAATATTGCTCAAATGGGCGTCAGCTAGAAAAAGACCGGGGCATGCCCCGGTCTTTTCCTGATCAGTCCTGCAGACGCTGCAGCAGGGTGGCCTTGTCCAGGCTTTCCGCTTCGCTGGCGCGGCGCGAGCGGTACTCGTAGGTACCGGCGGCCAGGCCACGTTCGCTGACCACCACGCGGTGCGGGATGCCGATCAGTTCCATGTCGGCGAACATCGCGCCCGGGCGCAGGCCACGGTCGTCCAGCGCGGCATCGAGGCCGGCGTCGCGAAGTTCCTGCAGCAGGTTGGACGCTGCATCGGCGACGGCAGCGTCGCCCTTCGGGTTGATCACGCACACCACCACCTGCCACGGCGCCATCGCGTCCGGCCAGATGATGCCGGCATCGTCATGGTTCTGTTCGATCGCGGCAGCCACAACGCGCGAGATACCGATGCCATAGCAGCCCATCGCCATCACCGCCGCCTTGCCGTTCTCGTCCAGCACCGTGGCATCCAGCGCTTCGGCGTACTTGCGGCCCAGCTGGAACACGTGGCCGACTTCGATGCCACGGGCGATCTTCAGTTCGCCACCGTCCAGCGCGCGGTCACCGGCACGCACGTTGCGGATGTCGGCCACTTCCGGTTCCGGCAGGTCGCGGCCCCAGTTGACGCCGGCCAGGTGGAAACCGGCTTCGTTGGCGCCGACGACGAAGTCGGACATCGCCGCCACTTCGCGATCAGCCACCACGCGGATGGCCTTGGCCGGGGCGACCGGGCCGAGGAAGCCCGGCACGCTGCCCAGGTACTCGGCGATTTCCGCCTCGCTGGCAAAGCGCTGTTCGTCCAGGCCGGCAACCTTGGCCAGCTTGATCTCGTTGACCTCATGGTCGCCGCGCACCAGCACCAGCACGAACTGCTGTGCCTTGCCTTCGCCCGCGATCAGCGCCACCGACTTCACCGTGCGCTGCAGGGCGATGCCGAGCAGTGCCGCGACGTCCTCACAGGTCTTCTGGGTGGGGGTGTCGACCTTGCGCATGGCTTCGCTGGCGGCGGCACGCGGTGCCGGATCGGCGGCGATCGCCGCTTCCATGTTGGCCGCGTAGTCCGAACCGGTGGAGAACACCAGCGCGTCCTCGCCGGAATCGGCGATCACGTGGAATTCCTGCGACGCATCGCCGCCGATCGCACCGGAGTCGGCCTGCACCATGCGGAAGTCCAGGCCGAGGCGGGTGAAGATGCGGCTATAGGCCGACTTCATGTTCTCGTATTCGCGCACCAGGCACTCATCGTGCAGGTGGAACGAATAGGCGTCCTTCATCAGGAACTCGCGCGAACGCATCACGCCGAAGCGCGGACGGATCTCGTCGCGGAACTTGGTCTGCACCTGGTAGAAATTGACCGGCAGCTGCTTGTAGCTGGACAGCTCGCTGCGCGCGAAGTCGCAGGCGGCTTCTTCGGCGGTCGGGCTGTAGCAGAACACCTGGTCCTTGCGGTCCTTGATCTTCAGCAGCTGCGGGCCGAACTTCTGCCAGCGGCCGGTCTGCTCCCATAGTTCCTTCGGCTGGATGGTCGGGATCTGGAATTCCACGGCACCGGCGCGGTCCATTTCCTCGCGCACGATGCGCTCGACCTTGCGCAGCACGCGCAGGCCCAGCGGCGACCAGGTGTACAGGCCCGATGCCAGCTTGCGGATCATGCCCGCGCGCAGCATCAGCCGGTGGCTGGTGAGCTCGGCGTCGCTGGGGGTTTCCTTGGTGGTGTGCAGGTGGAACTGGGAGAGGCGCATCGTCGGCTTCGGATAACGGCAGAGACGCCTATTCTGCCAGCCCGGCCGGGGGGAGGGGTATCGGCAGGGCTGCGCCCTGCACCCGCCTCAAGCAACGTCAACTGCAACTTCCGAAGCGACGGCAAAGGCGAGTTTACTGGGGGATGGCGGGGTGGGCTCGGTGGCAGGGGACGCCGTAAACCCCGCTCCGCGGTCCGGCCC
>NZ_VMBJ01000037.1:0-50276 GCF_010608305.1 Stenotrophomonas sp. AS012628
CGAGCTTACATGGACGTACTTGCAGCGTCCCCCGCCACCGGACCCACCCCGCCATACCCCAGGAAACCAGCTTTCGACGTTGCTGTTGCCGTTGCCGTTGCTCCTGCCTCTGCGGGTGCAGGGCGCAGCCCTGCCAGAGCCCCAACACCCCGTACTTGCAACGGTCATCATCCCGGTCCACACTTCGTTGCCGATCTGAAGACGGCAACGATGACCCACAAGATCCCGCTGTTGATCGACACCGACCCCGGTGTGGACGACGCCCTGGCCCTGCTGATGGCCTTCGCCGATGAACGGCACGACGTGGTCGCCCTGACCATCGCCGCCGGCAATGTCGGCCTCGAATACACCGTCCGCAACGCCCTCAAGCTCTGCGACATCGTCGGCCGCGCCGACGTGCCGGTGTTTGCCGGCAGCCCGGATCCGCTGCTGCATCCCTCCGTCGACGCTGCCCACGTGCATGGCCGTGACGGCTACGGCGACGTGGACCTGCCGCCGCCGAGCCGCCAGGCCGAAGCCGAGCACGCCGCGCTGGCCATCCTGCGCCTGTCGCACGAGCACGCTGGCGAACTGATGCTGGTGATGCTCGGCCCGCTGACCAACCTGGCCCTGGCGCTGAAGCTGGACCCGACCCTGCCACAGCGCATCAAGCGCATCGTGGTGATGGGCGGCGCGGTCACCTGCCACGGCAACATCACCCCGGCGGCCGAATTCAACATCGCCTTCGACCCGGAAGCGGCGCACGTGGTGTTCACTTCGTTCAAGCACCTGCTGGTGTCGGACTGGGAAGCTACCGTCGCCCATGGCCTGCCGCTGCAGGACGCCGAGAAGTGGCTGCAGGCCGATTCCGATCGCGCCCGCTTCTACGAGCTGATCTCGCGCAAGACCCGTGGCCTGTCCGAAGACAGCAAGGGCGGCCGCTGGTACACCGCCGATGCGGTGGCCATGGCCTGGGCGCTGAACCCGGAAGGGCAGCTGCGGGTCGAGTCGCGCCCGCTGAACGTGGAGCTGAACGGCACGTTCAGCCGCGGCGCCACCATCGTCGACTGGAACCGCCAGACCGGCCAGCCGGACAACTGCGATCTGCTGATGGCCTACGACCAGCAGCGTTTCGAGGCCCTGGTGCGCCAGGCCCTGGGCGCGGACTGAAGCCGATTGACCCGCACCGGTTGCCCCGAGCGGCAACCGGTGCTTATAATGCCGCTCTTGACCACCAGCCCATTTACGGTGTGAGCCCATGAAGGCCGATATCCATCCGAACTACCGCGACGTCGTCTTCCATGACGTCACCTCCGATTTCAAGATCCTGACCCGCTCGACCATGGCGACGAAGGAAACCATCAAGTGGGAAGACGGCAACGACTACCCGCTGGTGAAGGTTGAAATTTCCTCGGCTTCGCACCCGTTCTACACGGGCAAGCACAAGGTCATCGACACCTCGGGCCGTATCGACAAGTTCCAGAAGCGCTACGCGCGCTGATCTGTCGATCCAGCTTCGAACCAACGGCCGCGCTCTGCGCGGCCGTTTGTTTTTCCCCAACGCCAACCCAACGGGCGTTTGGATGGACGGAACACTGCGTTCGTGTGACAACACTTTTGCCGATCCGGGCCGCTCAACGGCCGGCGTCTGGTCGCCTGTCGTATACGACTTCTGTCTAGCGCCGGGCAAATGCTGCTGTGCGATAATGACCTGATCCCCGGCACAGGCCGAGGACGTCATTCACGTGCCTGACCAATGCGCTTGGGCAGGCGCCTTCCCATGAAGGAGCGCACACAGTGTCCGATCTTGATCAGGTCACGCTCAACGCCGGCGATAAGTCGGTCGTTCTGCCCGTCATCAAACCCACCCTTGGCAACGACTGCGTCGACATCGCGAAGCTGACCAAGGAAACGGGGTATTTCACCTACGATTCCGGCTTCACCGCGACGGCCAGCTGCAAGTCCGCCATCACCTACATCGACGGCGACAAGGGCGTGCTGCTGTACCGCGGCTACCCGATCGAACAGCTGTCGGAAAAGTCGAGCTACGTCGAAGTGGCCTACCTGCTGATCAACGGCGAGCGCCCGAGCGCCGAGCAGCTGAAGGCCTTCACCGATGAGCTGGCTGCCGAAGCCAACGTCGATGAGTCGATCAACACCCTGATCGGCAGCTTCGCCAAGGATGCCCATCCGATGGCGATCCTGACCGCCGCCATCGCGCAGCTGTCGGGCATCTATCACGCCTCGCTGGACCTGTCCGACGCCGAACAGCGCCGCCAGGCCGCCGTGCGCCTGATCGCCAAGGTGCCGACCCTGTCGGCGCTGATCTACCGCCACGGCAAGGGCCTGCCGGCCAACAAGCCGGACACCTCGCTGGACTATGTCAGCCGCTTCCTGAAGCAGACCTTCGAGTCGGCTGACGGCCAGTACGATCTGAACCCGGACGTGGTCAAGGCGCTGGACCTGCTGTTCATCCTGCACGCCGACCACGAGCAGAACGCCTCGACCTCGACCGTGCGCCTGGTCGGTTCGACCGGTGCCAACCCGTACGCGTCGGTCGCCGCTGGCGTCACCGCGCTGTGGGGTCCGGCCCACGGCGGTGCCAACGAAGCCGTGCTGAAGATGCTGGAAGAGATCGGCACTGCCGACAACGTCGAGTCCGCCGTGGTCAAGGCCAAGGACAAGACCTCCGGCTTCCGCCTGATGGGCTTCGGCCACCGCGTCTACAAGAACTTCGACCCGCGCGCCAAGGTCATCGGCGAGATGACCAGCAAGGTGCTCAAGCAGCTGGGCGTGCAGGATCCGCTGCTGGACGTGGCCGTGAAGCTGGAACAGGCCGCGCTGCAGGACGAGTACTTCGTCGCCCGCAAGCTGTACCCGAACGTCGATTTCTACAGCGGCATCATCTACAAGGCGCTGCAGATCCCGACCGAGATGTTCACCGTCATGTTCGCCCTGGGCCGTACCTCCGGCTGGGTGTCGCATTGGCTGGAACAGCAGGTTGATCCGGAAATGAAGATCGGCCGTCCGCGCCAGGTCTACACCGGCAGCGACGTGCGCGACTACCAGGGCTGATCGCCCGCGTAGGTTGTGCTGAGAACGCCCCGCATCCGCGGGGCGTTTTTTTTGCGCGGACCTGGTAGGTGCGGACCGTTGGTCCGCACGATTTCGGCGCCCGCGAAAAATCATCCACGCATGGCGTGGATCTACCACCGCATCCGCCTTCGGTAGGTGCCAACCTTGGTTGGCACGCGCTTCATCGCGCCAAGACCGCGTGATTCAAGGGTCTCGCCAGCTTCACGACCGCTCGCGCAGCCTCAGGACGCCAGCTGCATCCGCAGCACCTGAAATGGAGCGTCCATCCCGATGAGTACCCGATTCGACCCACCCGAGCGCGGCCCGCTTGGTCCCGACGTCGCCACTGTCGTCACCGCCCCCATCGTCGCCCCTCCCAGAGAAAGCGCCGTTTCCTGGGGCGCGATCTTCGCAGGTGCCGCCGCTGCCGCCGCACTCTCCCTCATCCTGCTCATCCTCGGTGTCGGCCTTGGCCTCTCCTCGGTGTCGCCGTGGTCGTTCGAAGGCGTCAGCAAGGAAACCTTCGGCTGGTCCAGCATCGCCTGGCTCACCTTCACCGCACTGGCCGCATCGGGTCTGGGCGGCTATTTGGCCGGCCGCCTGCGCACCAAATGGACGCAGATCCATGGCGATGAAACCTATTTCCGCGATACCGCGCACGGCTTCGTGTCGTGGGCCGTGGCCACGCTGCTGACTGCGGGCCTGCTGACCTCGGCCATCGGCGGCGTGCTCGGCACGGGCGCGAAGGTGGCGGGTGCCACTGCAGGCGCTGCCGCATCCACGGCCGGCGTTGCGGCCGCAGGTGCCGGTAGCGCCGTCGCGGCCGCACCGGAAGGCGACCTCAACTATTGGGTGGATTCCCTGTTCCGCAATGCCACCAACGCCGGTGCTGCCGATCCCACGGCACCGCCACCGCCGGGCGCGCCGTCGGATCCGAACGCGGCTCCGCCGCCGGCACCGAATGCGGGCCCGCGCGAGGCCGGCATGGCGCCGCCGCGCCCGATGCCGGGCCGTGCACCGGCCGGCGACCGTCGCGAACTGCGCGCCGAAGTGAACCGCATCATCGTCAACAGCCTGCAGGGCGATGGCCTCGACCCGGCCGACACCCAGTACCTGTCGCAGCTCATCGCGCGCGAAACCGGCATGAGCCAGGCCGAAGCGCAGGCCCGTGTGACCGATGTGCAGACGCGCATGCGTGCCGCGCTGGAGAAAGCCAAGACCACCGCCAAGCAGGCGGCCGACGATGCCCGCAAGGCCGCAGCGTATGCCGCGCTGTGGCTGTTCATCACCCTGCTGATTGGCGCGTTCTTCGCCAGCCTCAGCGCCACCTGGGGCGGCCGCCGCCGCGACCTGTAACCCGCATTCCATGCAAGGAGACCTGCCATGAAAATGATTCTGCTCTGGCTGTTGGGCGTGCCGATTCCGCTGCTGATCCTGTACGCAATCTTCTTCTGAGATTGCATCGTTGAGTGGGACCCGTCAGGCCGCCGTAAGGCGGCCTGATGCCATCCCGTCGTGCGTGAGCATGTGTGCAGCGTCGAGCCCTGCTCGACTCTACAAAAGCAAGCCTCGGTAGCTGAACTACGACTCCGCGCACCGGCTCGGCGAACACCCCAGCGCACGCCGGAACGCCGCAGAAAATGCGCTCGGAATTGATCCTGAAAGACGCGTCGGGTCCACGATGAATGGTTTCTGACATGGGATGTCGTTTTCACATCTTTTCGGAGTTATTGCATGGGCGTCACAGTCGAGGCGAAGGAAGCTGAGGGCACTTATCCCTGCATGGAGAACACCATGAACCGACGACTCACCCTTGCGCTCATCGCCACCACGTTGAGCCTGCTCAGCGCTGGGGCCTTTGCCCAGTACACCGGCCCGGGCGCCACCCATGCCGTCACCACGGTTGCCGAGGCGCGCGCCCAGCGTGACGACCAGCCGGTGGTGCTGCGGGGCACGCTGGTGGCCAGGATCGGCCACGAGCGCTACCGCTTCAAGGACGCCACCGGCGAGATCGATGTGGAAATCGACGACAAGGATCTGCCCAGCCACCAGGCCGTCAGCGCGACCACCGTGGTGGAGCTGCACGGTGAGGTGGATACGCACCGCTTCAAGCCCACCGACATCGACGTGGAGCACGTCGCCGTGGTGCCCGCGCGTTGAAGGTCGTTCGCGATTTCTACACGTAGCGTCGAGCCGTGCTCGACTCATGCGCACACGGTGCGCCTCAAGCGATAGTCGAGTATCACTCGACGCTACAAATGCAACGCAATGAGGTTTCTTGCATTCAAGTCGTGAGGAAATTTGCATAATCCTCAAACATTGAAAGCCCTCAAGAATTCTTCTTAACGTCCAGCTATTTAGGAATTGTTGCATGGCCTGCGTGCGGTAGGCCTACCTACCATTCTCTCGTCGCCCGTGACCACCTCCACGGGCGGCGCCTCCCTCCCTTTCTCCTTGGGGAGGGGGGCTTTCAAATTCCCCCTGTCCGAGAGAGACACACATGCACGCCATTCTGAAGAAGGCCACGCTCGCTGCAGCGCTGGCCACCGTTTCGCTGTCCGCCAACGCGTTCGACGCCGACATCAAGGTCTGGGCCAACGTCGACCCGACCCTGGCCCTGCTGAAGGCCGATGGCACCGCGCTGGACTCCGTCGTGAACCTGGTCCACAACCCGGTCAGCGGCCTGGTGCCCTGGACCCAGCAGGTGCGCATCTACTCCAACGACGAAGACAAGGACATCGAAGTGCGCGTCGGCAGCGCCCCGCAGCTGCTCAATACCGATGGCAGCGGCGCCCCGGTACCACTGACCGTCAGCCTCAACGGCAAGGCGCTGACCGTGGCCGCACAGGACTTCACCGCCTCCGACCTGTTCGACGGCGCGCTGCCGGGCGCATCGATCCCGATGCCGCTGCGCATTGCGCAGACCAACCAGGCGCCGATCACCAAGGGCGGTACCTACGAAGGCATCGTCACCATCGCCATGCAGCAGAAGACCACCAGCCCGTAAGGCGCCCGCGCCGGCCCGCATGCCGGGCCGGCCGCTTCCGGTAACACCCCCATGAAATCTCCCGCACCCGCCGTCACCCGGCTGGCGGTCGCGCTCGCCCTGTCGTTGGCCACGCCCCTGGTCGCGGCGCGAGGCGTTCCCGCCGGTTTCGAGGATCTGGTCGAAGGCCAGACCGAACAACTTGAGGTGCGCCTGTTCGGTCGCTCGACCGGGCTGGTGCCGGTGCGCGTGACTCTGGAACACGTGCAGCTGGAAGCCCCGGCCGAGGCGCTGCAGGCATTGCAGCTGCCCGCCGAGGCACAGGCCGCGTTGTTGCCAGCGCTGTCGCAGCCGCTGCCGCGCAACAGCCACCTGGCCTGCCGTTACGGCGGCGCCAGCGCCGGTTGCGGTTACATCGATCCCCCCGAGGAGCCCACCGCCGTGCGCGCGCTGTATGACGAAGGCGAGGGCGCCGTGCGCCTGTTCGTCGCCCGCCAATGGATTCCCGGCGAACCGGCCGCCGAGCGCTACCACCAGGTCAGCGCCAATGCCGAAAATGCCTTCCTGCACCAGCACACGCTCAACGTCAGCGGCGGCCGCGGCTACCAGTCGCTGGCCGCGCAGGGCATGGGCGCGCTGGGCGTGTTGCAGCGCGGGCACCTGTCTGCCGATTGGACCTTCAGCCAGCAGCACTATCGCGGCGGCCACGCCAACCGCGACTTCCAGCTGGACAACGCCTATTACCGCCATGACCTGGGGCAGCAGCACTACCTGCAGGCCGGGCGCATGGACCGCCGCAACCTGAGCAGTCCGCAGGGCGGCACGTTCAGCTTCAGCATGCTGCCGATGGACCGCTTCCAGGGCCTGCGCCTGGGCACCACGCAGGCCTACGTGGATTCGGCGGCCGCCGTACAAGCCACGCCGCTCACCGTGCTGCTGGCACGCGATGCACGGGTGGACGCGTTCGATGGCGAGCGCCTGCTGCAGACCTTCTACCTGCAGGCCGGCATCAACCAGCTCGATACGCGCCGGTTCCCGCTGGGCAACTACACCGTCACCCTGCGCATCTACGAAGACGGCGTGCTGGTGCGCAGCGAGGATGCGCCGTTCGACAAGGGCGGCGACTGGACCGACAGCAGCGTGCAGTGGTTCATGCAGGGCGGCCGCCGTAACGAGCGCCGCAGCGACCGTTTCAACGACGAGCTGGCAGCGATGGCCGGCCTGCGCGTGCCGGTGTCGCGCAACGTGGCAGTGACGGCCGGTGTCGCCGACCTCGGCGGCTTCAGCTATGGCGAACTGCGGCTGGACCTGCGCCATGTGTTCGCCACCCAGGAGATCCGCGGCACCTTCAGCGGCATGCACGGCAGCGACGGCAGCCGTGGCCAGCAGCACCAGCTGTCCTACCGTCGCCGCGCCTCGTGGAATGTGTACCACCAGCGCATGCGCGGCCGTGCCTGCCAGTTCGAGGACGACGCGCGCGACCGGCTCGGCTGTGCCGACTCGCTCAGCGCCTCGATGGCGCTGCCAGTGGCGGGCGGCAATGCCTACGTGGCCTACACCCGCCGCCAGACATGGCGCGCAGGCACCGTGCAACCAGGGCTGGGGGATGACCCGCTGGCCGGGCTCGACCCGCTGTTGCCGCCGTGGATTCCGCAGCCCACGCGCGTGCCGCAGCTCAGCCGCACCTGGCAGGCCAGCTACAGCCGCAGCCAGCGCTGGGGCGAGTTCAGTGTCTCCAGCCGCATCGGCGTATGGCAGCAGACCAATGGCGGCGGCCTGCGCGATGGTCGTGACCGCGGCATCTATTTCAACGTCAGCCTCAACCGCCTGCAGCGCGGTGACCGCGGTAGCTCGCAGCGGCGTTACGGCCTGGATGTGCGCCAGCCGCAACATGCACGACCGGACGTCAACTACAGCGCCGGCCAGACCCTGCGCCAGGAATACGAAGACCAGTACCGCGAAGTGTCTGGCGAACTACGCGGCAACAACAACGAACGCTACAGCGCCACGCTGAGCGGGCAGCTGCAGAACCGCATCGGCCAGACCGGTGCCACGGTATCGCGCTACCAGCACCAGGGTGGCAATGAGGTGGCGTACAGCGCTACGCACAGTTCCGGCCTGGCCATCGGCTCGCGCGGGCTGTACTGGGGCGCAGGCGTGGGTGCCGACGCCGGGCTGGCGGTGCAGGTGGACGGCACCGACGACCTGGACCTGACCGGCGTGGCCGCCGAACTGCAGGTGGGTGGATTGCGCCGGCAGCGCCTGAAGCTGGGCGAACGCCGCCTGCTGCCGGTGTCCGCCTACCAATCGCACCGCGCCGAAGTGCAGGACGCCAGCGCACTGGACAGCATCGCCGCTGTGCGTGTGAGCGGCGTCGGTGGCGCGCGTCCGCTGTTCCTTTCGCCCGGGCGGCTGGTGCGCATGCCGGTGCCGATTGAAGTGACCTACACCTTCATCGGCAACGCCCACGACATCGCCGGTGCACCGCTGCGCGGCGCCCGCATTCTCAACGCGCCGGTGCCCGGCACCGGCAGCAATGGAGGCTTCGTGGCCGACTTCCCACGACGCGAAAAGACCCTGTACCTGCTGCAGGACGACCGCCTGCTGCACTGCCCGCTGCAGGTGCGCGAGCGCCGCAGCGTGGTGATGCTGGTGGGCGCCGTGCAGTGCGAACCGCTGGCCGTGGCGCAGCTGCCCGCCGACATCCGCCATCAGGCACGGGTGACGCGACTGCTGCAGGAGCAGGCCTTGATTGCCGCCACGCCGCAGACCGCGGCCGCAGGAGGTGCGCAGTGAGCCGCCGGTTGTGGTGGTTAATGGCGGTGCTGTGCTCGCTGGTGGTGTTGGCGCCGAGGGCGATGGCGCAGCAACCGCCGGAGACCGACCCCAGTCCGATAGTTCAGCAGGTGACGCTTGGGTGGGATCGATCTTCCATGCCAGGTGATCTGGAGATTTGGCCAGACAGGACGGTTCTGGGCTTCAGTCGTGACGTGTCGCGCAAGCTTGGCCAGATACATCTGACCTGCCGATCCAGTGTGGATCCTTCGCAAGGCAGCTGCCGAACCTCTGGCGATGAGGATGTGCTGTTCGGGTCGTCGGAAATCGTACTCAGGATGATCGAACAACGATCCGGTCTTCCAACAGAAGTTAGATTGAACGGTTGGTTGCGACGGATCGTGTCGGGTCGTGCATGCACTGGCGATTTCTGGACCCAGCACGTATATCCGCTGTACTCAGCAGCCTGGGACCAATGCAATGTTGATGAGCCGCTAGGTACCGGAGTAAGGCTTGTACTTCCACAAGAGGAACTCAGGAGACTGGTAGCGGGTCAGTGGCACGGTGAGCTCCAGCTCGATCTCAAAGTGGATCCAGCACAAGGGACGGTGCTGACCAATGTCATCACCTTCGACTTCACCATCACCGACTACAGCGCGGTCTCCATCTACTTCCCGCTCTTCGACCAGGTCACCCCGCACGTCGGCCTGAACCTGCAGTACGACCCGATCGCGCAGACCGTCGGCGGTCGCGCCCAACTCGACATGTGTCTGTACGACGGACTGGGCTCGCAGAGCCAGTACCTGGGCGTCACCGTGCGCGACAGCGGGCCGCGTCCTCCGGGACCTTCCGGCTATTCGGTCTGGCATACCGACGGCGGCAGTGACGCTACGCAACGCGTGGACTACACCGTCACCCTCGATCACAACGGCAGCGCCGTTCCCCTTCGAAACGGCGTGGAGCAGCTGCTGCACGGCATCGACACCGCAAAACTGCGCTTGGTGCTGCTGCCTGGGATGACGCAACCCGTGTTCTGCGTGCCCACGCCGTTGGCGCTGGATACCCCCCGCGTGCCGGTCAGCAGCAAGCGCCCCGGCTATTACGACGGCGATCTCAAGGTGGAACTGCGCGTTCCCACTGTCACGCCCTGATTCCCATGGAGCCCCCGATGAAGCCTCTCATTCGCTGCCTGCTTCCCTTGTCGCTGCTGATGGCGATGCCTGCCCACGCCAATCTCACCGTGCACCCCATGCGCACATCGGTAGACGTGAAGAAGGGCGCGCAGATCCGCATCTATTCGCAGTCCACCCAGCCGCAGTACGTGCAGGCCTCGATCAAGCGCATCGTCAATCCCGCCGGTGCAGAGGAACACGAGGTCGAGGTCGAGCCCGGCGAAGCCGCCATCGCCATCACCCCCGGCAAGTTCGCGCTGGCCGGTGGCGGCAATCGCCTGATCCGGGTGATTCCGCTGCAGCCAGTCGAGAAGGAAACCGCCTACCGCGTGTACTTCGAAGGTGTGCGTGGCCCTGAAGGGATTGAACGCGCAGGCGAGGGTGAGCGTGCACAGGCCAACATCGGCGTCAGCCTGGTCTGGGGCGCGCTGGTCAATGTGCTGCCCGCACAGCCGGCCATGGCGGTGCAGGTGGAAGGCAATCGCCTGCGCAACACCGGCACGGTGCGCGTGGGCATCACCAGCATCGCGGACTGCGATGGTGCGCGCTGCACCGCGCACGACGTGTCGCGAAGCCTGTATCCGGGCAGTGCACTGGAACTGCCTTTCCCCGTGCAGCCGGGACACACGCTGCAACTGCGCTACCGGCTGACCCGCGATGGTTATCGCGAGCACGTACAAACCCTGGCGCCCAACGCCGGTTGACTTCCCAGCCCCGCCAGCGGTGCTGGCGGGGTTCTTTCTGACAGCTTTGTTAAGGAGATCCAATGAATCGTATCTATCGCCGTCTATGGAGTCGCGTCCGTCAGTGCTGGGTGGTGGCCAGCGAGCTGGCGCCATCCCGCGGAAAAGCGTCTTCCACCGTTCGTGCAGGGGGTCTTGTGCTTCTTTCGTTGCTGGTGGTGCCGACTGCTGGCGCGCGCGAGGATGACGAAGATGACACAGCCTGGTGGGCACGACAGACAATGAGTGCCTTCGTCGCAACGGCTGGCGACAGTGGGCGCGCATTCGAGACCCGGGCAGTCAATCGTGGCGATGTGTACAGCAACACGTCGCGGGCCAACTGGAGTGTCATCGACGGCAAGGAGTCCATGGCACTTGGGTCGGAAGCACGTGCCAGCGGTGAACATAGTCTCGCGGCAGGTATCAGCAGCCGTGCCGCGGGTGCGAGAAGCGTGACACTTGGGAGTCTCTCGGAGGCATGGGGAGATAACAGCATTGCGCTCGGTCACTATGCGGTCACCGAGAACGGTGGATATGGCACTGCTGTAGGCACCTACAGTAGGGCCAACGGGATTGGAGCAACGGCGCTTGGGCAGAATGCCAAGGCTCAAACCGAAAACTCCATTGCCGTGGGAAGTGGTTCCATGACGAATCCCGGCGCAGGCATCTCCAAGATTGCCATCGGTGGTGATGCGTACGCGGGCAGTAGTGGCTGGACGGGTGCAATCGCACTGGGCGGGGAATCGCTCGCAGAGTACGACGGTGTGGCTGTTGGTTATGGTGCAAAGACATCGGCAAATGGCACTGTGGCACTTGGTCGTGGATCGCTTGCCACAGAGGCCAACACCGTTTCGGTCGGTAGCGCCAGCGTGAAAAGGCGGGTAGTCAATGTGGCCGATGCGGGGCTGAACTCGACCAGCAGTGATGCGGTCACTGGCAAGCAGCTGTATGCCACCAACTCCAACGTGACCAAGGCCCAGGCCGCGGCCGATGGGGCGAAAACGACGGCCACGGCGGCACAATCCACCGCCAACACGGCCAACAGCAATGCCAACTCGGCGCTGGCGAAGGCCAATGCGGTCAGTGGCCTGGTGAGCCAAGTATCGGCCGCTGGCAACGTAAGGCTGGGTGGTGAGAACACCGGTACGGTGCTGGATGTGCGTAACAAGTCCAATGCTGTTCGCAGCATCACCGGCTTGAAGGATGGGGCGCTTTCTACATCCAGCACTGAAGCCGTGACGGGTAAGCAGCTCAGTGCAACCAACGCCAATGTGGCGACTGCTCAGACGGCGGCCGACGCGGCGAAGACGACGGCCACGGCAGCGCAGACCACGGCCACTACGGCCAACACCAACGCCAACACGGCGCTGGCCAAGGCCAATACGGTCAGTGGCCTGGTCAGCCAGGTATCAGCCAGTGGCAACGTACGTCTTGGCGGTGAGAACACCGGCACGGTGCTGGATGCCCGCAACAAGTCCAATGCTGTTCGCACTATCACTGGCCTGAAGGATGGGGCGCTGAGCACGACCAGCACCGAGGCGGTGACGGGCAAGCAGCTCAACGCCACCAACGCCAATGTCAGCAAGGCGCAGGCAGCAGCCGACGCGACGGCTGCGCGGCTGAACGCCAGCGCCGTGGCGCTGGGCGCGGGAGCTGTCGCGGAGCAGGCCAGCTACGGCATCAGTACGGCGCTGGGCAACAACGCCAAAGCCTACAACGGCAAGAGCGTCGCCATGGGCGCAGACGCTCGCGCGACGGTGGATGACGCGGGTAACAAGATCAGTGGCAACGCGGGTGTGTCCATCGGTGCTGGAACCCGCAGTGGCAACGGTGCGGTGGCGCTTGGATTGGATGCCGTCGCAACGGGTGATCGAGGCGTTGCCGTCGGCCATGAGGCGTCTGGTAAAGGCACGCACGCCACCGCTCTGGGCTTCCAGAGCAACGCGTCGGCCAACCAGGCCACGGCGGTCGGGCGCGGGGCGGTTGCCAGCAGCCTGTATGCCTCGGCACTGGGTAATCAGGCGAGTGCTAAGGCACAGAGCGCGCTGGCCCTAGGTGATCGCGCCAATGCGGCACATGCAGGCGCGGTTGCGCTGGGTAATGGCTCAGCAACGACTGGGACCAATCAGGTCTCGGTGGGCAATGACTCGTTGAAGCGCAAAGTGGTCAACGTGGCGGATGCCGCCTTGAGTACGTCCAGCAGTGAAGCGGTGACCGGCAAGCAGCTGCATGCCACCAACACCAGCGTGGCTGCTGTGAAGGCGACCGCTGACGGTGCGCAGGCGCGCGTGGCGGTACTGGATGGCCTGGTGGGGCAGGTGTCGGCAAGTGGCAACGTGCGCTTGGGTGCAGACAACACCGGCACCGTCGTCGACGTTGCCAACAAGAGTGGCGCCAAGCGCAAACTGCAGAATCTGGCCAATGGCGTGCTCAGTGCGTCCAGCACGGATGCAGTGACCGGGCAGCAGCTCAATGCCACCAACAGCGAAGTGGCCAGTGTGCGCACGGCGGCAACCGCAGCGAAGACGGCGGCCGATGCCGCCCGTGGTGTAGCCGATGGCGCTGTGCAGAAGGCTGATGTCTTGGGCGGACTGGTGGGCCAGGTGTCTGCCAGCGGCAATGTTCGCCTGGGTGCAGAGAACACTGGGACCATCGTGGATGTCGCAAACAAGACCGGAGCCAAGCGACGCATCTACAACATCGCCAACGGCACGCTGAGTGCAGGCAGCACAGACGCGGTGACCGGGCAGCAGCTGTTTGCGACCAATGCCACGGTGGAGACGCAGCGACAGGCTTTGGCTGGGCATGCGCAGCAGCTGACGGATCAGGACGGGCGTATCGCCGACAACCGGGTCGAGCTGGATGCGCTGCGTGCGGACTTCGACAACTTCGATCCGGATCTGGATGGCGTGGTTAAGTTCAGTGCTGATCGCCTGCTGGTGGACATGGAAGGCGCGCGTGTATCGGGTGTGGCTGCCGGAGATATTAGTTCTGCGGCCAGCACGGATGCGGTGAATGGCGGGCAGTTGTTTGCGACTAATGAGCGCGTCAATGCGATCGAGAGTGCCGGAATGTTCCTGAGTATTGGAAGCGACAGCCTCAGCGAAGCCGCTAGGTCAGGTGCCTTTGGTGTGGCCATCGGCGATTCGGCGCAGGCAAGCGTTGAACATGAGGGAGGAACCGCAGTAGGTGCATATGCCAACGCGGGTGGCAAGAACTCTGTAGCCCTCGGCAGAGGGGCACTTGTGGAGAAGGGGGCGGAGAATTCTTTCGCGCTCGGTGCTGGTACACGCGCAGCAGCAGTTGAGACAACGGCGCTTGGCGCGAATAGTAGGGTTGAAGCCAGTGCCGCAAGGTCCGTCGCCGTGGGCGCTGGATCAATTGCAAGGGAATCTGACACCGTCTCCTTTGGGACGAGTCTGTACCAGCGCCGACTGGTGAATGTAAGTCGAGGTATCGCGGAGGGTGACGTCGCCACAATCGCACAGCTCAACGAAACTCTTGCCGGCTTCGGAGGTAGTGCAGGGATGGATGCTCTTGGGAACGTTGTTGGGCCCACCTATAGCGTGCAAGGTGGCAAGCAGGACAATGTCGGAGACGCCCTGGCTGCACTCGATGGGGCGGTGGTCAGGTCAGACAGCCGCGTAGATGGCCTCGAAGGTCAGCTGCGTGCGACGTTCCAACAGTCGCCCTCGACCCGGGCGGATGGCGTTGGTCAGCTGAACTTGGCAGGTGCGCAGGGCATGGTTCTGTCGAATCTGGCCGATGGACGCATTGCGGCAGGCAGCCGTGATGCGGTGACTGGCAATCAGCTGCATGCTGCGGAGCAGAAGATCGAGCACAACAGACGCGACATTGATGCAATGCGGCGCGATTGGCGTTTGGATCAGAGGAATCTGCTGACTGAGATTAGCGATGGAGCTCTCATCGATTTCGGCGGCGCACGCCTGACCGGTGTCGCCGATGCGCGTCTCTCCGCGGATAGTTCGGATGTGGTGCGTGGGAGCCAGCTATTCGAGACTAATCAGCGACTGAATGACATGGAGGGCAAGGATAGGTTTGTATCTATCGGAAGCGGTGGAGAACAGAATGCAGCATCTGCTGGGGCGTTCTCCGTCGCAGTTGGCGATTCGGCGATGGCCGCAAAGGGAAACGAGGGGGGCGTTGCTATCGGCGCGTACGCCTACGCAGGGGGAATGAACTCGATTGCTCTCGGTCGCGCAGCTTCTATTCGAGACGGAGTTAACGACGGGTTTGCAGTCGGCACGCGATCATTGGTGGAAGCTGATGCCAGTATGGCTATTGGTGCCGAAAGCCGAGTTTCTGCAGGTGCTAAGTATAGCGTTGCACTAGGCAGTCTCTCGGTGGCTGACGAGTTTGGTACTGTGTCAGTTGGTCACGCGACATTCCAGCGTCGCCTCGTCAACGTAGCCAACGGCCGCAACACCAACGACGCAGCCACCATCGGCCAGCTCCGCGGCGCCCTGTCCACGCTCGGCGGCAACATCGACGCCAACGGCAACGTCACCACCCCCGGCTTCAACGTCCAGGGCCAGCACCAGAACACCATCAACGACGCACTTACCACGCTGGACTCCGCCGTAGTCAGCACAGGCTCCCGCATGGACCGCGTCGAAACCCAGCTCCGCTCGGTCTTCCAGGAAACGCCTTCCACCCGCAACGACGGCACCGCCCAGCTCACCCTGGCCGGCGCCAACGGCATGGTCATCTCCAACGTGGCCAACGGCCTGATCGCCGCTGGCAGCCGCGAGGCCGTCAACGGCGGCCAGCTGCACGCCGTGCAGCAGCAGCTCAATGGCCGCATGGATGGCCTGGAGCAGCGCGTGGATGGCCAGCCGCAGTCGCGTGCGCTGTCCACGGCTTCGGCCGCGCCCACCGAGCAGGTCACGCCAACGCCGGAAGCCAGCGATTCACCGCAGGTGGCCTCGGCGGGCGAGGGCGTGTCGCCCACGCCGCAGCCGAAGTCGAAGAAGGGCGACGCGCCGTCGCCCACGCCGCAGGTCGATACCGCCGAACTGGAGAAGATGCTGGCCCGCGCCAACGAATACACCGATGGTGCCATCAGCAACTTCGAACGCCGCCTGGACAAGATGGACAAGCGCTTCAACCGCATGGCCGCGATGAGCAGTGCGCAGACGGCCATGGCCATGAACACCGCCGGCCTGGCCACCTACAACCGCCTCGGCGCGGGCGTGGGTTACGCCGAAGGCGAATCGGCCATGGCGGTGGGCTACCAGCGCGTGCTCAACGAAAAGGGCTCAGCCACCTTCAGCCTCAATGGTGCGTTCACCAATAGCGGTGAACGCAGCATGGGCGTGGGTGTGGGCATCGGCTGGTAAGCGATGGAGCCCCGGCGTGACGCGCGTAATCCACCCCGTCGCGCCGGGGTCCTGGCCAAGGAGATGGCAATGTACAGATGGGTAAGCGGCTTCATCAGCTATCGCACGTTCTATATCTGGCGGGCGCGCTATCGCTACTACACACGGAACCTGGATCTGTGGACGCTGATGAGCGGTCTGTGCATCGTCGGTCTACTGCTGGTCCTGTGGTACATGTGGCAGATGCTGGGCGTGCCGCCGCCGCGCATACATCCGGATACAGCGGCGCTGCGCATCGAGGGCGTCACCCACGAGGCGATCCATCGCATCGTGCTGGTGCGCCACGCTGGCAGCACGCGGGGGGCCGAGTTCACCACGCCGGAGGACGTGCGGGCGAGTACGCTGCGCACGATGCGGGTACGGCAGGTGATGGACAGCGAAGTGGTGTGGCGGCTGAAGGCCGACATGCTGGCGGACATCGCTGACTACATCAACGTCACAGGCGGGTGCTTTCCCTACGACTGCCGGCAGATTCGGGATCGGTTGGATCCCGTGCGCAAGGCCGCTGTGGAGAATGCGCAGATCAACGCCTCACTGGCGACGATCCTGGACGTGCCGCTGGACCAGATGCCGCTCTTGAAGGGCGGCGAGCGTGAGCGGGTGAAGAGTGGGTGGTCGGATACGTTCAACGACGTCTACTTTCAGGCCGGCTTGCTGCGGGACCTGCAGGCCATGCATGCGCAGATGATGCGGGAGTATCCACAGCGGGCCCCCGCGCCCTGGTTGCCGCGGTTGCTCAGCGACCCGCTGCGCGATACCCGTTTCGTCTGGTAGCGGGAGCATGATGGGCGCCATCTGCCAGAGCAGGTAGCGCAGCTTTTGTAGAGTCGAGCCGCGCTCGACTGCTCTTCGGTCGGCAATCGGTTGCCTGAAGCACGGTGCGGACCAACGGTCCGCACCCACCAAAGACAGGTACCGCTACGCTCGCCGGCCATGGGCCGGCGCCACCGTCATCCGCCGATGTACGCGGTGATCTCCGCCTCGGCCAGCACCTGCCGCAACTGCGCGACAGACGCGCGCCGCATCGGCTTCTCATCCACGGGTGACAGCGGTGCTTGGCGCAGGGCGTCGTACGGCAGTACGGCCAGGTCGAAGGTCAGTTCCTCGGCACTGAACACCCACACCGGTACATCCAGGCAGCGTTCGCGGTCCATGCGCAGGCGGCGCGTCCGTGATTCGGCGGGGATGCCGTGCTCGTCCAGGAAGCGATGCACGGCCTCCGGGTCGTCGCTGTGCAGGTGCAGCTGCACGGGGCTGTTGGCGTCGGCGGTGCCGTCCAGCACCGGGCCAGCCAGACGTGGGGAGAAGCCGTGCAGGAACTCCAGCGCACGCATCGCGGCCTCGCGGCGGCGTTGCAGTTCGTTGCCGTGCTGGGGCCCGGAGAACAGCCGCTGGTACTCGCGCAGGGCGTCTTCGATCTCGGTATTGCGGGGCAGGGAGGCATCGTCGTGGATGCCGAGCCGGCTGGCGGCCTTCAGCTTGGCCTGGTGGTAGTCGCGGATGCCGCCTTCGGCCATCAGGCGGGCGGCTTCGTGGGCGAGGCGGTGGCGCCGCTCGCGGGTCTGGCTGGCAGCATGCTGACGGGCGCGGTGCATGCGATGACTCCCTGTTGCGACCTGGGTACAGAGTAGCGCAGGGATGTGACATCTGCGTGGGTATGGCGCGGCGATGCCAACCAACGGTTGGCAGCTACCACGGCAAACGGGTGCCGTTGATCCTGTAGAGCCGAGCCCATGCTCGGCTGCTCTACCGCGGGCCCCCGAAGCCGAGCATGGGCTCGGCTCTACAAAGGGCAGCGCCAACCAAGGTTGGCACCCACCTGTCCCTTCCTCAGAAGATATCGAACGCGGCGGCGTCGGCCTGCGGCGTATTGAGGTTCAGGTCGTAGTCGGTCAGGCGGTCCATGTCTTCCACCTTCACCCACTCGGTCGCGCCATTGAGGGTGGCCTGGACCATGCCGCTGGGCGGATCGTTCTGCGCGATCGGGGTGTCCTTCAGCGCGGTGCGCATGTAGTCGATCCAGATCGGCAGGGCGGCTTTGCCACCGTATTCGCGGTAGCCCAGTGAGCGGAAGTCGTCGCGGCCCACCCACACAGTGGTCACGTACGGGCCGCCGAAGCCGGAGAACCAGGCGTCACGGTGGTCGTTGGTGGAGCCGGTTTTGCCGCCCACGTCCTCGCGGCCGAGTACCTTGGCCTGGGCACCGGTACCGCGCTGGACCACGTCGCGCATCATCGACACCAGCTGGTAGGCGGTGCGGGCGTCGATCGCGCGCGGGGCGGTGCGGGCATCGGGGTTGACCGGCGCGGCCGGGGTCTCGGCCTTGGCTTCGGCCTTGGCCGCAGCGGCCGGGTCCACCTTCGGGGCCGGGGCGCCGAAGTTGAAGCCGTCCACCACCTGGTTCACCGGCTGGTCGCTGCTGCCGGCGCAGTCGCGGCAGGCCAGGGCAGGATTTTCCTTGAACACCAGGTTGCCGTCGCGGTCATTGACCTGATCAATCAGCCAGGTGTCCACGCGCGAGCCGCCGTTGGCGAACACAGCGTAGCCACGGGCCACCGACAGCGGGGTGAGCGACGCCGTACCCAGCGACATCGACAGGTTCGGCGGCAGTTCCGATTCGGCGAAACCAAATTCGCTGATGTACTTGCGCGCGTAGTCCACGCCCATGCCATCAAGCAGGCGCACCGAGACCAGGTTGCGCGACTGCACCAGTGCTTCACGCAGGCGCATCGGGCCGCGGAAGCCGCCGCCGTCGTTCTGCGGCGCCCAGGTCTTGCCGCGGCGGTCGCGGAACACGACCGGTGCGTCGAGCACGATCGAGGCCGGGTTGTAGCCCTTGTCGAAGGCCGCGGCGTAGATGAAGGGCTTGAAGCTCGAACCCGGCTGGCGGCGGGCCTGGGTGGCACGGTTGAACTTGTTGCCGGAGAAGCTGAAACCGCCAACCAGCGCCTTCAGCGCGCCGCTGTGGGCATCCAGCGAGACCAGCGCGGACTGGCCGCGCGGGAGCTGATCCAGCAGCCACTCACCTTCCTTGGCACCGGCACGCACGCGCACGATGTCACCGCGCTGCACCAGCTTGCCCGGGGTCTTGTTGGTCCACTTGGCGGCACCGGCCGGCAGCACGATCTCGCTGCGGTTGGCCAGCACCACGGTGGCGCTGCCATCGGCACCGGTGCTGGCAACGATGGCCGGCAGCAGGCCGGCCTGGCCGTACAGGCCACGCAGGTGCTCGGCCAGGGCGGCGGCGTCTTCGCCGGCACCCACCTGGACCTGCTTCTCCACGCCGTGCCAGCCGTGGCGGTGGTCGTACAGCAGCAGGCCGTCGCGCACCGACTGGTTGGCGGCGGTCTGCAGGGTCGAATCGATAGTGGTAGTGACGTGGTAGCCCTTGTTGACCACGTCACCGCCGAAGCGGGCGATCATTTCCTGGCGCACCAGCTCGGCCACGTACGGGGCATCGACCTGCACCGGCGGCTCATGCGCGGTGGCGTGCATCGGCACGGCCTTGGCCGCGTCGGCCTCGGCCTGGCTGACGAACTTCAGGTCGGCCATGCGCTGCAGCACATAGTTGTCACGACGCTGGCGGGCGCGCTCCGGGTTGGAGATCGGGTTGCCCGACGAGGGGAACTTGGGGATGCCGGCCAGCGAGGCCATCTCGTCCAGGTCCAGCTCGTTCAGCTTCTTGCCGTAATAGAACTCGGCGGCGGCGGCGACGCCGTAGGCGCGGTTGCCGAAGAAACTCTTGTTCAGGTACAGCTCGAAGATCTCGTCCTTGCTCAACTCGGACTCGATCTTCCGCGCCAGCAGGATCTCGGCCAGCTTGCGGGTGTAGCTGTACTCGGAGCTGAGGAAGAACTGGCGGGCCACCTGCTGGGTGATGGTGGAGCCACCCGGCACGCGCTTGTCGTTGGTGGTGGCCAGCAGCCACACCGCACGGCCGATGCCCATGTAGTCCACGCCGCCGTGCTCGTAGAAGCGGGCGTCCTCGGTGGCCAGGAAGGCCTGCTTCAGGCGCTCGGGCACGTCCTTCATGGTGATCGGGGTACGCCGGGTCTCGCCGAACACCGCCATCAGCTTGCCGTCGGCAGCGTAGACGTACATCGGCTCCTGCATTTCCACGTCGCGCAGGGTCTGCACGTCGGGAAGCTTGGAGGACACGGCGTAGTACAGACCGCCTACGGCGGCCGCGCCGATCAGCGCCAGGACCAGGACAATCAGGAAGATCCAGCGCAGCCAGCGGCGGAGTCGAGTCATCGGGTTCAGATTCCGATTGCGAATTTCGTGGTCGCAGAGTATAGATTACGCAAGGTGGCGGCTGGGGTCGTCGCCGGGGAGCGCAAGGGGAACAGTCAGGGGCTGCATGGTGAATCCGTGAGGGACTTCACAGCAGGGCCGTTGCCATTTGCTAAGAATACGTTATTAATGCTCGGGCGCAGGTCTTGCGTCCAAGTGCCCGTCGGCAGGGGAGAAACCGTGGGGCTCATCCCAAAAAGTCAGTCGCCGCTTGTAGGCGTCGACATCAGTTCGACTGCGGTAAAGCTTTTGCAGCTGTCCCGCAGTGGCAACCGTTTTCGTGTGGAACATTACGCCGTGGAACCTCTTCCGCCGAACGCGGTGGTGGAGAAGAACATCGTGGAAGTGGAGGCCGTGGGTGAGGCCATCCGCCGTGCGATGAACCGCTCGGGGAGCAAGGCCAAGCTGGCCGCTGCCGCCGTCGCCGGTTCGGCGGTGATCACCAAGGTGATCCCGATGCCGGCCGAGCTCGACGAAAACGACATGGAAGCCCAGATCGAGCTGGAAGCGGTCAACTACATTCCGTACCCGATCGAGGAAGTGAACCTGGACTTCGAGGTGATCGGGGCGATCCCGAACAACCCGGAGATGGTCCAGGTGCTGCTGGCCGCGTCGCGTTCGGAGAACGTGGAACTGCGCCAGTCGGCCCTGGAACTGGGGGGCCTGCAGGCCAAGGTGATGGATGTGGAGGCCTTCGCGGTCGAGAACGCCTACGCCCTGGTCGCCAGCGAGCTGCCGGTGTCCATCGAGGGCGTGGTCGCGCTGGTCGATATCGGCGCCACAATGACCACCCTCAACGTCCTGCGCGGCGGCCGCAGCCTGTACAGCCGCGAACAGGTGTTCGGTGGCAAGCAGCTGACCGACGAGATCATGCGCCGTTACGGCCTGAGCTACGAGGAAGCCGGCCTGGCCAAGCGCCAGGGTGGGCTGCCGGAAAGCTACGAGATGGAAGTGCTGGAGCCGTTCAAGGAAGCCACGGTCCAGCAGATCAGCCGCCTGCTGCAGTTCTTCTACGCAGGCAGCGAGTTCAACCGCGTTGACCACATCGTGCTGGCCGGCGGCTGCGCCGTGCTCGGTGGCCTGCCGGAAATGGTCGAGGAACAGCTGGGCGTGCCGACCGTGGTCGCCAACCCGCTGGCGCAGATGACCCTGGGGCCGAAGGTGAACGCACATGCGCTGGCCCAGGATGCCCCCGCGCTGATGATCGCCACCGGTCTGGCGCTGAGGAGCTTCGACTGATGGCACGCATCAATCTATTGCCCTGGCGCGCCGAGCGGCGCAAGCAACGCCAGCGCGAGTTCTACGCAATGCTGGGCATGGCCGCGATCGGTGGCCTGCTGCTGTCGCTGGTGATCTGGTTCTATTACGACCGCCAGGTGAGCGGCCAGATGGACCGCAACGCCTATCTGGAAGCCGAGATCGAAAAGGTCAAGGAACAGAACAAGGAGATCGACCGCCTCGACGCGCAGAAGGAACGCCTGCTGGCCCGCAAGAAGGTCATTGAGGAACTGCAGGCCAAGCGCTCGCAGATGGTGCACCTGTTCGATGCGCTGGTGCGCACGATTCCCGATGGCCTGGTGCTGACCGCGCTGAAGCAGGAAGGCGACGTGCTGACCCTGGAAGGCCGCACCCAGTCCAACGCCCGTGTTTCGGCGTACATGCGCAACCTGGAGACCTCCGGTTGGATGACCAACCCGGAACTGTCGATCATCGAAGCGCGTGATCCCGAGAAGGACAAGGACGGCAAGGTTGGCCCGTTGGCCGACATCAAGGCGCTGCCCTATGTGTTCGTGGTCAAGGTGAAGCTGCCGGCACAGAGTGAGGAAGTGGCCGGAACGCCAGGCCTCAACGCCGATGGTTCGGTGGCAACGCCGGCGCCGCCCGCAGTGGCCCCGCTTGCCGCCGGCCCGGATGCAGCGGCGCCTGCTGCACCGGCCGCAGGCCAGCCCGTTGCTGCTCCGGCTGCACCCGCCCCCGCCGCCGCTCCGGTCAACGCACCTGCTGCCACCCCGGCCGCGCCGAACCAGCCGGCAGCCCCGGCTGCCAAGCCTGCGCCGAAGCCCGAGGGCAGCCGCCTGGCGCAGCCGCCGCAGGCCTTCAACGCCCCGCTGCAGGGGGATCGCGCATGAGCCAGAAAATCGATCTGAAGAACCTGGATTTCAACGACATCGGCAATTGGCCGCAGAAGGCCAAGATCGTCTTCTGCTCGCTGTTGGCGCTGGTGATCATGTTCGTTGCGTGGATGCTGCTGATCAGTGGCAAGCGCGAGGAACTGGCCGGCCTGGAATCGAAGGAAGTCGATCTGCGTGCCGAGTTCACCAAGCAGCAGGAGCGCGCGGTGAACCTGGCACCGCTGAAGCAGCAGCTGGCACAGATGGAACAGGTGCTGCAGCAGATGTTGCGGCAGCTGCCCAGCAAGACCGAAATGCCTGACCTGATCATCGACATCTCGCAGACGGCGTTGTCCAGCGGCCTGACCAACGAGCTGTTCGAGCCGGAGCAGGAGCAGGTCAAGGAGTTCTACGCCGAAAAGCCGATCAAGCTGCGCATGGTGGGCAGTTACCACCAGTTCGGTGCTTTCGTCAGTGGCGTGGCGTCGCTGCCGCGCGTGGTCATCCTGACCATGCACGACATCAACCTCAAGCCCAAGGACAAGGCCACCGGCAACGCCCGCAGCGGTGCGCTGGAGCTGTCCGGCACGGTCAAGACCTATCGCTATCTGGACGAGACCGAGGTGCAGGCACAGCAGGCGGCTGATGCCGGCAAGGAGGAGAAGAAGTGATCCGTTCCCTCTTTGCGCGTTGTGGGATGGCAGCCATCGTGCTGATGCTGGCCGCGTGCGGCCGCGATGTGACCAGCACGCCGGGTGATGCGCCGAACCTTGAAAAGTGGGTGGAAGGCGAGCGTGCCCGACCGGCGCAGCCGCTGGAGCCGCTGCCGGTGATGCAGCAGTTCGAGACCTTCGAATACTCCGCACAGGGTCTGCGCGACCCGTTCACCGATGCCTGGACCAATCCGCAGCAGGGGAATGGCGGGTTGCGTCCGGATCCGAACCGGCGCAAGGAGCCGCTGGAAGGCTTCCCGCTGGATGCACTGGACATGGTCGGTACCATCGGCACCGGCGCCGCTACCGTGGCGCTGGTGATGGGGCCGGACAAGGTGACCTACCGGGTACGCCCGGGCGGGTACCTGGGGCAGAGCGACGGGCGGGTCACGGCGGTCTTCGAGGACCACGTGGAGCTGATCGAACTGGTGCCGGATGGCGCGGGCGGCTGGCTGGAACGGCCGGCAACGCTCTCGCTTGAAGATCAATGATCGTTTACTGGGGATAGCACGATGACCTTTCACCAAGCCAAGGGGCTGCGTCCCATCCGGCGCTCTACCTTGAACCGTGTCAGCGCGTTGGGAGTCGCGCTGATGCTGGCCTGCGCTCCGGCGCTGGCCGCCGCACCGGCCGAGAAGCCGGTGGGCGCCACCGTGGCACCGGCGGCAGCGCCGGCGGGCCTGTCGGTGGCCAAGATCGATTTCAAGCGCGGCGATGATGGCGCCGGGCGCCTGATCGTCCAGTTCGACGGCCAGGGCGCGGTCCCGGACCTGCGTACGCAGGGCAACAGCGTGGTGGTCGATGTCGGTAACGCCCGACTGCCGGCCAACCTGCAGAAGCCGATGAACGTCACCGACTTCGCCACGCCGGTGCAGCGCATCGACGCCAAGCCGTCCGGTGCCGGTACCCAGCTGGTGCTGAGCACCGGTGGTGCAGTGGAATCGCTGGCCTACCAGAGCGGCAACGAGTACGTGGTGGAGATCAGCCCGCGGCAGGCGCCCGCCGCGGTGGGCGCGGTCACCGCCGGCAGCGTCACCCAGGCCGCCAAGGCGGTGGGGCAGCGTGGCTTCACCGGCAAGCCGGTGACCTTCAACTTCCAGGACGTGCCGGTGCGCACCGTGCTGCAGTTGATCGCCGAAGAATCCAATCTCAACGTGGTGGCGTCCGATTCGGTACAGGGCAATGTGACCCTGCGCCTGGTCAACGTGCCGTGGGACCAGGCGCTGGACATCGTGCTGCGTGCCAAGGGCCTGGACAAGCGTCGCGATGGCAGCGTGATCTGGGTCGCTCCGCAGGCTGAGCTGGCCAAGTTCGAGCAGGAGAAGGAAGACGCGCGCATCGCCATCGAGAACCGCGAAGACCTGGTCACCGATTACGTCCAGATCAACTACCACAGCGCCACGCAGATCTTCAAAGCGCTGACCGAGGCCAAGGGCATCGGTGGCGGGAGTGGTGGCGGCAATGGCGGTGGTGGCGGTTCGTCGCAGGAAGACAGTGGTTTCCTGTCCTCGCGCGGCCGTATCGTGGCCGACGAGCGCACCAACACGCTGATGATCAGCGACATCCCGAAGAAGATCGCGCGCATGCGTGAGCTGATCGGCGTGATCGACCGCCCGGTCGACCAGGTGCTGATCGAAAGCCGCATTGTCATCGCCACCGATACCTTCGCCCGCGAGCTGGGTGCGAAGTTCGGCATCAGCGGCAGCCGCGACAACGTGTACTTCAGCGGCAGCCTCGCTGCCAACGAGGAAACCCGCAAGTCGCAGGTCGATACGGCACTGGCCAACGCCAAGGCGGTCCGTGAGTGGCAGGCGGGTGGCAGCGTCGGCCCGGCGCCGGTTCCCAGTGGCCCGACCATCAAGCGCGGCCTGAACTGGAACCTGCCGGTGGCTACGGCCAGCAATCCGGGTTCGTTGGCGCTGTCGATCCTCAACGCTGGCTACCTGCTGGATGTGGAGCTGTCGGCCATGCAGGAAGAGTCGCGAGGTGAGGTGATCTCCAACCCGCGCGTGGTCACCACCAACCAGCGCGAGGCGATGATCAAGCAGGGCAAGGAAATCGGCTACGTCACCATCAGCGGCACCGGTGCTGCCGGTGGCGCCGGTTCCACCCCGAACGTGCAGTTCAAGGAAGTGGTGCTGGAACTGCGGGTGACCCCGACCATCACCAACGACAACCGCGTGTTCCTCAACATGCAGGTGAAGAAGGATGAAGTCGACCGCCTGATCGAGCTGCAGGGCTACGGCACGGTGCCGTCGATCAACCGCCGCGAGGTCAACACCGCGGTGCTGGTCGAGGATGGGCAGACCGTGGTCATCGGTGGTGTGTACGAGTTCACCGACCGCAGCAGCATCAGCAAGGTGCCGTTCCTGGGCGACGTGCCGTTCCTGGGCAACCTGTTCAAGAAGCGTGGCCGCAACAAGGACAAGGCCGAGCTGCTGGTGTTCGTGACGCCGAAGGTGTTGCGCGTGGCCAAGCAGAACTGAGCCCGCGCCACCCGCGAAACGAAGAAGGGCCGCCATGCGCGGCCCTTCTTCGTTTCCACCCGTAGATCCACGCCATGCGTGGATGCGCCGTTCAGCCGTTCTTGATGCCAATCGCAGGGCACCCTGCGATGATGTCGGGAACCCGTGCCGTCCCGCGCCGGTCAAAGGCCCCCATGAACCTGCCACCGCCGATGCCCGAAACCGTCTCGCCGCCGCCCGCGCCGGCCACCTCGCGCCTGCATGGCGCCTTCACCCAGCTGCGCGATGCCCTGTCGGCCGAGATCGTCGGCCAGGCGGCACTGGTCGAACGCCTGCTGATCGCGCTGCTGGCCGATGGCCACCTGCTGGTGGAGGGCGCTCCGGGCCTGGCCAAGACCACGGCGATCCGTGCGCTGGCCTCGCGCCTGGAGGCTGACTTCGCCCGCGTGCAGTTCACCCCGGACCTGCTGCCGGCCGACCTGACCGGCACCGAGATCTGGCGCCCGCAGGAAGGCCGCTTCGAATTCGTACCCGGACCGATCTTCCACCCGATCCTGCTGGCCGATGAAATCAACCGCGCGCCAGCCAAGGTGCAGTCCGCACTGCTGGAAGCGATGGGCGAGCGCCAGGTTACCGTTGGCCGCCACACCTACGCGCTGCCGCCGCTGTTCCTGGTGATGGCCACGCAGAACCCGATCGAACAGGAAGGCACCTTCCCGCTGCCGGAAGCACAGCTGGACCGCTTCCTGATGCATGTGCGCATCGGCTACCCGGACCAGGCCGCCGAATCGGAGATCCTGCGCCTGGCCCGCGAGCGTGCCCGCGGCGCGTTGGGCGAAGCCGCACCAGCGCCGGAAAAACTGCCGATGCAGGATGTGTTCGATGCCCGCCGCGAAGTGCTGGACCTGCACATGGCGCCGGCGCTGGAACGCTACCTGATCGAGCTGGTGCTGGCTTCGCGTGATCCGGCGCGCTATGACGCTGGCCTTGGCCGCCGCATTGCCTGGGGCGCCAGCCCGCGCGGTTCCATCGCACTGGAACGCTGCGCGCGTGCGCGCGCCTGGCTGGCCGGCCGCGATTTTGTCACCCCTGATGATGTGCGTGCGGTTGCCGCCGACGTGCTGCGCCATCGCGTGCTGCCCAGCTACGAAGCTACTGCCGAAGGCTGGGATGGCGAACGCCTGGTGCAGGAGCTGCTGGCCCGGGTGCCGGCACCCTGAGCCTGCGCATGACCGATCCATCCCTGCACCACGCCTCCTCCGTCAGCGACGGTGACGGGCTGCGCCCGCAGCTGTCCGAACTGGTGGCCTTGCGCCGCCTTGCACAGCGTCCGCCGCCGCCACGCCGTGGCCGTGCCGGCAATGCCGGGCAGGCGCCGTCACCGCTGCGTGGGCGTGGCATGGAATATGCCGAGTCACGCGAGTACGTGGCCGGTGATGATGCGCGGCATATCGACTGGCGGGTGACCGCACGGACCGGTCGTGCCCACACCAAACTGTTCCAGGCCGAACGCGAGCGGGTCAGCCTGATCGTGGCTGATACCTCGCCGGCCCTGTACTTCGGCACCCGCGTGCGCTTCAAATCGGTGCAGGCCGCACGTGCAGGCGCCGTCGCTGCGTGGTCGGCGCAACGTCGTGGCGATCGCATCGGAGCCCTGCGTGGCAGCGACCGTGAACCACCGATCGCACCGGCAGGAGGCCCGCGCGGCGTGCTGCGCGTGCTGGATGCGCTCACCCGCTGGTATGCGCAGCCCCCGGCCGATGACCTTGGCCTGGAACGCGCGCTGGACCATGCCGGTCGCGTCCTGCGCCCGGGTGCACGTGTGCTGGTGCTGGCCGATCCGCAGCAGGTCATCCGTATTCCGCCTGCGCGCTGGAGTGCGCTGGCCCAGCACCATGACCTCAGCCTGGTGCTGCTGGTCGATCCATTGGAACTGCAGCCTCCGTCGGCCGCGCTGCAGTTCCAGACCCTGCACCAGCGCATCGGCCTCGACCTGCGGCGCAGCGAGGTGCAGGCTCATTGGCAGGCCCACTTCGTCGAACCGCTGCAGGAACTGCGGCGCCAGCTGGGAGCGCGTCGCGTCGATGTGCAGGTGCTGTCCACCGATGCGCCCAGCGATGCCTGGCTGGCACCATCCCCGACCGAGGTGCCGGCATGAGCGCGAACCTGCCGCTGCGCGATGTGCAGCTGCCGCCGGCCCCATCATGGTGGCCACCGGCACCGGGCTATCTGATGATCGGCGGCGTGGTGCTGCTGTTGCTGGTGGCGATGGCCTTCCTGTGGTGGCAGCGCCGCCGACGCCGCCAACGCTGGTTGCAGGTGTTTGATCAGGAGCTGGCAACCACCGCCGATGCGGCTGCCGAACTGGCGGCGATCGCAGGGCTGCTGCGTCGCGCCGCACGCCAGACACAGCCCGGCAGTGAATCCCTGCGCGATGACGCCTGGTGGCAGCGCGTGGATCCGGAAGGCACGCTGCCCGCAGCACGTCGCAGCCTGTTGGCGGAAGGTGCCTATCGCCCACGGGTGGACGCCAACGATGTGGCGGCGCTGCGCAGCTGGGCGCGCGAGCGCTACCTGGCCATGCTGCTGGAGCGCCGCCGATGAACCTGCTGGCAAGTTACTGGCCATGGCCGGACCTGCAGCTGGCGTGGCCCCTGGCCCTGCTGGCGCTGCCGTTGCCGTTGCTGATGCGCTGGTGGAAGCGTCGTGCCGACCCCGGCGCTGCACTGCGCGTGCCCTATGCAGCGACGGAACTGGAAGCGCTGGCCGGTGGCGGCCGCGTTGATGTGTCGTGGCTGCGCACGCTGCTGTTGTGGCTGGGCTGGTGCGCGCTGTGCATCGCACTCACGCGCCCGCAGCAGTTGGGCGAGGCCATCACCCCGCCGCAGCAGGGCCGGCAGATGATGCTGGCAATGGACGTGTCCGGCAGCATGGGCGAGGGCGACATGGTGCTGGGCGGGCAGGCGGTGGATCGCCTGACCGCGGCCAAGGCCGTGCTCGCCGATTTCCTTGATCGTCGTGCCGGTGATCGCATCGGCCTGCTGATCTTCGGCGACCGCGCCTACACGCTTACGCCGCTTACTGCCGATCTGGCCAGCGTGCGCGACCAGCTGCGCGACAGCGTGGTCGGCCTGGCCGGGCGCGAGACGGCCATCGGTGATGCCATCGGCCTGGCAGTGAAACGCCTGCGCAGCCAACCCGAGGGACAGCGCGTGCTGATCCTGCTGACCGACGGCGTCAGCAACGCCGGGGTGCTGGAGCCGCTGCGTGCGGCGGAAGTGGCCCGCGCCGAAGGTGTACGCATCCACACCGTCGCGTTTGGTGGCGATGGCAGCATGCGCCTGTTCGGCATTCCCATTTCCGCCGACCAGGATCCGGTCGACGAGGCCACGTTGAAAAAGATTGCCAGCATGACCGGTGGCCAGTTCTTCCGCGCCCGCGATACCGCGCAGCTGGCCGGCATCTACGCCGAACTGGACCGGCTGGAGCCGATCGCGGCGAAGGGGCCAAGCCTGCGACCGCGCGAGGAGCGCTATGCCTGGCCGTTGGGCCTGGCGTTGTTGCTGGGTGCGTTGGCATGGGTGTGGCCGGAGCGCCGCCGATGATCGCGTTGGCATCCCATCTTCCCGACTGGAATGCGCTGCACTTCCTGCGCCCGGAATGGCTGTGGGCCTTGCTGGCATTGCCGCTGATCCTCGCGCTGGCGTTGTACCGGCAGCGGCGCAGCGATGTGTGGCGAACAGCAGTCGATGCCCACCTGTTGCCGCATCTGCTGGCTGCGGGCACGCGCCGCCGTGCACGCCTGCCCTGGGCCGTGCTGCTGGGCTGGACGCTGGCCTCGCTGGCCATGGCCGGGCCGAGCTGGCGCCAGCAGGCACAGCCGATGTTCCAGGCCAGCGCACCGCTGCTGGTCGTGCTGGATCTGTCCAGCCGGATCAATGCCACCGACCTGCCGCCGTCGCGCCTGCTGCAGGCCCGGGCGAAAGTGGGTGAGCTGCTGCGTGCCCGCCAGGGCGGACAGGTGGGCCTGGTGGTCTACGCCGAGGATGCCTACACCGTGGCGCCGCTGACCGACGACGGCAGCAACGTTGCGCTGTATCTGGACGCGTTGTCGCCGGATGTGATGCCACGCGACGGCCAGCGTGCCGACCGCGGTATCGACTGGGCGACGCGGTTGATGCGCCAGATCGGGGCATTGCGGGGGCAGATCCTGCTGGTCAGCGATCAGGCGGATGATGAAGCGGCACTGGCCGCTGCGCAGGCGCGCAGCCTCGGCCTGCAGGTGTCGGTACTGGGCCTGGGCACATCTGCCGGTGCGGCGTACCGGGATGGCAGTGGGCAGATCCGCCAGGCCACGCTGGATGAAGGCAGCCTGCGTGCGGTGGCTACGGGCGGTGGTGGCCGCTATGCCCGCATCGCCGCCGATGACAGTGATCTGCGCGCACTGGGTGTACTGGATGCACGCGAAGGTACTGCGGCGCAGCGGCCCGGGGAGGGCAAGCAATGGCGTGATGAAGGGTTCTGGCTGCTGCCACCGGTGATGCTGCTGGCGCTGCTGGCCTTCCGCCGCCGCGCGCTGCTGGCGGCGGTGCTGGCGGTGGGCCTGCTGCCGTGGATGAGTGATGTGCAGGCGCAGGCACCCGCCGTGCCGGCTTCACCGCCGGTGCAGGGCACACTGTGGAAGCGCGCCGACCAGGTGCAGCACCAGCGTCTGGCCGAAGGTGCGCAGGCGTACCGCAATGGCGATTTCGCCAGTGCCCGCAAGCAGTTCGAGGGCATCGACAGCGATGCGGGCTGGTACAACCTGGCCAATGCACTGGCCCGCCAAGGCAACTACGACGAAGCCATTGCCGCCTACGACCGCGCGCTGGCACTGCATCCCGGCATGGCCGACGCGGTCGCCAACCGTGCCGTGGTCGATGCCGCGCGCAAGCGCAAGCAGTCGGGTGGCAAAGGCCAGGATCAGCAGAAACCACCGCAGAACGGGCAGCAGAAGCCACCGCAGAACGGCCAGGGGCAGCAGAATCCGCAGGGCCAGCAGCCGCAGCAGGGCCAGCAGAATCCCGGCCAGGGCCAGCCGCAACCGGGCCAGCAGGGGCAGCCCAGGCCCGGTGACGACAAGAACCCGTCGAGCCCGCAGCCCGGCGAGCGTGGCCGCGATGGACAGCAGGCGCCACCACAGGTGGAGGATGCCAAGGCGCAGGCGCAGGCGGATGAGCAGCAGCGCCAGCGCATGCAGCAGGCAATGCAGCAGGCACGTGAGGGCAAGGGCGAACAGGATGGCAAGCCCGTGCCAGGCAGCGACGGCACCACCCCGCGCCAACGCGAGGAGCAACAGGCGGTGGAGGCGTGGATGCGGCGCGTACCGGATGATCCGGGCGCATTGCTGCGGGCCAAGTTCCAGCTGGAAAACGAACGCAGGAAGAGGGAAGGGCGATGACGCGGGCGATCAACATGCACGGGCGCTGGCCACTGCAGGTACTGGCAACACTGCTGCTGTGGCTGCCGCTGCTGGCGTGGGCGCAGCCGCGCGCGTGGCTGGACCGCGACCGCATCGCGATGGGCGACACGGTCACTCTCAATGTCGAGAGCGATCAGGGCGCGCCAGACTTCACGCCGTTGCGTACCGACTTCGATCTCAGCGGCCAGACCAGCAGCCGCCAGGTGGAGTGGAGCAATGGCAGCATGCAGCAGCGCAATCTGTATGGCGTGGCACTCACGCCGCGGCGTAGCGGTGCACTGGTGGTGCCGGGCCTGCAGGTGGGCAGCGTGCGTACCGCGCCGCTGACCCTGCAGGTGGATGCCGCTGCCGTGGCCGGCCCCGACAGCAACGCGGTGGCCTTCATCGAAACCGTTGTCGATGACCAGACGCCGTATGTGCAGCAGAGCGTAGGCGTGGTGGTGCGGTTGTATTTCGCCTCGCAGCTGGCCTCCGGCGAACTGGTGCTGGATACCCCCGCCGGTGCGTCGTTGCAGCGGGTGGGCGATGACCGCACCGATGTGCGGCAGGTCAATGGCCGCCGCTACAACGTGGTCGAGCGGCGCTTCCTGCTGATCCCCGAGCGCAGCGGTGCACTTCGGCTGGCCGGTGCGCGCTTCAGTGGGCGCAGTGCCGGTGGCTTCTTCGACGACTTCTTTGGCGGCGGCGACGGGCGGATGAATGCCACCGGCGCCGACCGCACGTTGCAGGTACAGGCACAGCCGGCACAGGCGCCGCAGCCGTGGCTGCCGCTGCAGGGCCTGCAGCTGCGCTACACCAGTGCACCGACCAGCGCACGTACCGGTGAGGCGGCCAACGTGGTGGTCGAGGCGATTGCCGACGGTGCCACCCGCGCGCAGTTCACCGACCTGCCGGTGCCCGACGTTGGCAGCGCCGCGCAGGTGTTCGCCGAACCGGCGCAGTACGAAGAGACCTTCAACGGCAGCACGCCGCGGCTGAAGATCACCCGCCGTTACTCGATCGTGCCGCGCCAGCCGGGTTCGCTGGTGGTGCCGGGGCCGCGCCTGCCGTGGTGGGACGTGCGCAACGGCAAGCCACAGGAAGCGAAGCTGCCGGACCTGACACTCGCCGTCGCAGCCGGTAATGGCGGTGGCAGTGCTTCACCTGCGCCGCTGCCGCCGATCGACACCGATGCTGCGCTGCCGGGGGGCGATGGCCAGGACAGTCGTATCGCGGCCACCGATCCGCGCGCCAGCGGCCTGGCCGAGCGTCCGTGGCCATGGATGGGCGCCGCCATCGGCCTGGCGCTGCTGTGGCTGCTGACCCTGTTGTGGGGCTGGCAGCGTGGCCGTCGCCCGCGCGTGGCGTCGCCTGAGGCGGGCAGGGGGGCTGTGCCGGCTGTGGCGACTGGACGTGCCGGCCTGGCCGAACTGCGCCGCGCGCTGGATGGTGAAGGCTTCGATCAGGTAGAAGCTCAGCTGTGCGCGATGGCCGGCGTTGAACGCATCGAGCAGGTCATCGCGCGGTTGGATGACCCGGCCCAGCGCCAGGTGCTGCAGGACCTGCAACAGGCGCGCTGGGGCGGGCAGGGTGATCTGGGGCCGCTGCGCACGCGCCTGCGCGGGGTCTTCCGTGACGGACCGCACTGGTCGGCGGCGGCGATCACCGCTGACACTGGCCTGGCGCCGCTGTATCCACCGCGGCGAACCTGAACCGGCGCCGCTTGCGCGCTTTGTTAGAGTGCATTCATTTTTCGAGGAAACCCGCGCATGACAGCAGCTGCTGCCGACAAGAAGAAGTTGCCCCTGCATTGGAAGATGGGCATCGGCTTTGCGATCGGCCTGATCCTGGGACTGATCGTGCACGCCCTGGGTGGCAGCGTCGATGGTCTGCAGGCCGGTGCCAAGTGGGTAATGGACTACATCACCACCCCGGCGTCGGGCCTGTTCCTCAACCTGATCTTCATGCTGATCGTGCCGCTGATCTTCTCGGCGCTGATCATGGGCGTGTCGGAGATGGGCGACATCCGCGCCCTCGGTCGCATCGGCTGGAAGACCCTTGCCTACACCGTGCTGCTGTCCGGCATCGCCGTGGGCATCGGCCTGGTGCTGGTCAACCTGCTCAAGCCGGGTGCCGGCGTCGACCCGCAGGTCGCCGCCATGATGCTTTCGGAGAACGCCGAGCGCAGCAAGGAAATCGTTGCAGGCATCCATGGCACGCCGAAGGGCATGGACATGCTGCTGTCGATCGTGCCGAGCAACGTGCTGCAGGCTGCATCGGACAACGGTGCGATCCTGTCGCTGATGTTCTTCGCGCTGATGTTCGGCATCGGCATGGTGCTGACCGACAACGAGAAGGTCGCACCGCTGCGCCGCGCCATCGAAGGCGTGTTCGAAATCTCGATGACCCTGATCAACCTGGTCATCCGCCTGGCCCCGTATGCGGTGGCCTGCTTCATGTTCAACCTGGCCGCGCTGTTCGGCTTCGAGCTGATCATCCGCCTGGGCGCCTACGTGGGCGTGGTGGTGCTCGCGCTGGGCCTGCACATGATCGTGACCTACGGCACCGCCGTGTGGCTGTCCGGCCGCTCGCCGCTGTCGTTCTTCCGCGATACCCAGGAAGCGACCGTGATGGCGTTCTCCACCGCCTCCAGCAACGCCACCCTGCCGACCGCGCTGCGCGTGGCTGACCAGATGGGCCTGCCGCAGCGCGTGTCGCGCTTCGTGCTGACCGTGGGCGCCACCGCCAACCAGAACGGCACTGCGCTGTTCGAGGGCGTGACGGTGATCTTCCTGGCCCAGTTCTTTGGCGTGGACCTGAGCATCGGCCAGCAGATCATGGTGATGGCGGTCTGCATCCTCGGTGGCATCGGCACGGCCGGCGTGCCGTCGGGCTCGCTGCCGGTGGTGGCGATGATCTGCGCGATGGTGGGCGTGAACCCGCTGGGCATCGGCCTGATCCTGGGCGTGAACCACTTCCTGGACATGTGCCGTACCGCCCTGAACGTGACCGGCGACCTGGCCCTGACCACCCTGGTGGCCAAGGGCGAGTCCCACGACGGCCCGGCGCTTACGCCCCACCAGGACTGAGTCCAAGGCCACTGCTGGCGACCTGATCGGGGTCGGATTCCTTTCCGCAGGGAAAGGTATCCGACCCCTTTTCACATGCGGAATCCGGCGGAGATCATGAAAGTGCCGGCCAGCGGCCGGCACGACCGGACAAGGTGAACCGACCCCCCGCCCGGCGACTATGGGACAATAGGCCGCCCGCACGTCCGCGGCCGCCTCCCGATTCCGACAGAACCATGACGCAGCCTACCCGTCGCCAGTTGGCCAACGCCATCCGCTTCCTTGCCGCCGATGCGGTTGAAACCGCAAAGTCCGGCCACCCCGGCATGCCCATGGGCATGGCCGACATCGCCGAAGTCCTCTGGAACGACTACCTCCGCCATAACCCGAGCAATCCGCACTGGTTCAACCGCGACCGTTTCGTGCTGTCCAACGGCCACGGTTCGATGCTGCAGTACGCGCTGCTGCACCTGAGCGGTTACGACCTGCCGATCGAGCAGCTGAAGCTGTTCCGCCAGCTGGGCAGCCACACCGCCGGTCACCCGGAACGCCACGAGACCCCGGGCGTGGAAACCACCACCGGCCCGCTGGGCCAGGGTTTCGCCAATGCCGTGGGCTTCGCTCTGGCCGAGAAGCTGCTGGCACAGCGCTTCAACCGCCCGGAGCTGGAAGTGGTCGACCACCGCACCTGGGTGTTCATGGGCGATGGCTGCCTGATGGAAGGCGTGTCGCATGAAGCGGCGTCGCTGGCCGGTACCTGGGGCCTGCACAAGCTGGTCTGCTTCTGGGACAACAACCACATCTCCATCGACGGCAACGTCGAGGGCTGGTTCACCGACAACACCCCGGAGCGTTTCGAAGCCTATGGCTGGAACGTGGTCCGTGACGTCGATGGCCACGACCCGGAAAGCATCAAGGCCGGCATCGAGGCCGCGCTGTCGCAGAGCGACAAGCCGACCCTGATCTGCTGCCGCACCACCATTGGTTTTGGTTCGCCGAACAAGGCGGGCAAGGAATCCAGCCACGGCGCACCGCTGGGCAAGGACGAACTGGAAGCCACCCGCAAGCAGCTGGGCTGGGAGTACGGTCCGTTCGAGATCCCGCAGGCGATCTACGACGGCTGGCGCGCCAATGGCGCCGGCACCCTGCGCCAGGCCGAGTGGGAACAGCTGTTCGACAAGTATGCCAGCCAGTACCCGGGCGAGGCCGCCGAACTGACCCGTCGTTCGCACGGCGAACTGCCGGCCGACTTCGTTGCCAAGGCCGATGCCTACATCGCCCAGGTGGCGGCTGAAGGCCCGACGATCGCCTCGCGCAAGGCCTCGCAGCTGGCCATTGAAGCCTATGCCCCGCTGCTGCCGGAAATCGTCGGCGGCTCGGCCGACCTGGCGCACTCCAACCTGACCCTGTGGAAGGGCAGCAAGTCCGTTGCCAGCGACGACGCCAACGCCAACTACGTGTACTACGGCGTGCGCGAGTTCGGCATGACCGCCATTGCCAATGGCCTGGCCCTGCACGGTGGTTTCATTCCGTTCGATGCCACCTTCCTGGTGTTCAGCGACTACGCCCGCAACGGCGTGCGCATGAGCGCGCTGATCCCGGCCCACGCCATCCACGTCTACACCCACGATTCGATCGGCCTGGGCGAAGACGGCCCGACCCACCAGCCGGTGGAGCACCTGGCCTCGCTGCGCTACATCCCGAACAACGACGTGTGGCGTCCGTGCGATGCGGTCGAGTCGGCGGTGAGCTGGAAGGCCGCGATCACCCGCCAGGACGGCCCGAGCTGCCTGGTGTTCAGCCGCCAGAACCTGCCGCACCAGCCGCGCAACGCCGAGCAGATCGCCCAGATCGAGCGCGGTGGCTACGTGCTGGCCGATGCCGCCGGTACCCCGGACGTGATCCTGATCGCCACCGGTTCGGAAGTCTCGCTGGCCACCGAAGCCAAGGCCCAGCTGGACGCGGCCGGCCTCAAGACCCGCGTGGTCTCGATGCCGTCCACGGACGTGTTCCTGCGCCAGGATGCGGCCTACCGTGAATCGGTGCTGCCGAACGCCGTGCGCAAGCGCGTGGCCGTGGAAGCTGGCGTCACCGGTTTCTGGCGCCAGTTCGTCGGCCTGGACGGTGCCGTGATCGGCATCGACACCTTCGGTGCTTCGGCCCCGGCCGACCAGCTGTACAAGCACTTCGGCATCACCACCGCCCACGTGGTGGAAGCTGCCAAGGCGCTGTAAGCAGCATCGCAGCGTGATGAAGGAAAGGCCGGCGCACGCCGGCCTTTCTCGTTTTCCTGGGTAGATCCACGCCATGCGTGGACGAGAAAAGGGGACGGCGTGTTCCGCCCGACGGCGCCGCTGTCGCGTTGGCCTCTTCATCTGGCCTGCGTTCCTTGCGAAAAGGAGAGTCTGCCGAGACAACCTCAATAGTAAAAATGGTCAACAAGCGCGGCGCAGAAACCTATACTGGATTTGCGGAGTGTAAGGTGTGGCCTTACACTGGTGCTGCATGATCGTCAGCTTCAGGCATAAGGGCCTGAAGGCGCTCTATGAGCGGGGCGACATTTCCGGAGTCCGTGCCGATCATGTGGCTCGGTTGCGGCGTTTGCTTCTGCAGTTGGATCAAGCCCGGCTGCCTGGAGACATGGGGCTGCCCGGAAATCGCCTGCATCCCCTGCACGGAAGCTATAGCGGCTACTGGGCTGTGAATGTCTCGGCGAGTTGGCGATTGGTGTTCCGCTTTCGTGGGCTCGACGTCGAACTGGTCGATTACCTTGATTACCACTAGGAGTCTGCTCGATGCCGTTGCATGATCCGCCGCATCCAGGAGAATCGCTGCGCGAAGACATCCTGCCGGCGATCAGCATGTCCATCAGTGCGCTGGCGCAGCACCTTGGTTATTCCCGTGGACAGCTGTCGACCATCATCAACGGGCACGCCGGCATCTCTGCTGAACTCGCGTACCGTCTTGAACTTGCGGGCCTCGGCAGTGCTCGTATGTGGCTGGCGATGCAGGCGGCCTATGACCTGTGGCAGGTCGAGCATCGAGAGCATCCGCCCATTGCCCGCCTGTATCTTGAGGATGCAGTGAGGATCGGACAGTAGATCCGCGCCATGCATGAATAAAGAAGGGGACGGAGGGGATCAAGTCGTCTGTGCATGAACGACTTGATCCCCTCCGTCCCCCTTTCTCAGGCAGTGCGTGCCAGCGCCAGGCGCAGCAGTCGCGCGTCCAGGCGCTCTGCGAAATCCGTCGGAGCCTGCAGACCCATGCGCTGCAGGTACACCGCATCGCCGTCGCCGGCCGGTTGCCGCAACGCTGCCCAGACGGTACGCAGCTTGTCGCCACGGGTCTGCGTGTTGGCCTTCAACCAACCCAGCGCTTTCACCAGCACCTGCTCGATCTCGTTGAAGTCGCTGCCCAGCGGATAGTCCGGCAGGCTGCCATCGGCGCGGAATGGTGCCAGCGCTGCCGCCAATGCCTGCGGCGTATTGCGCTGCAGGCGCGCCGGGTGCGGTTGCGCGGTCGCCAGCAGCTTGCGCGCGGCATGTGCCTGCTGCAGCAGATCGCCCTGGAACGGGGCTTCGGTGATCGCGGTCATCGCATGCACGCAGTCCTCGTCGGTCAGACCTCGCAGGTCGGCGATGCCGTACTCGTTCAGGTAGATATCGCGCAGGTGGCGCGGGATGGTGGTGTGCCCGTAGTTCCAGCGCACGTTGGACTCGCGCCGGCCCTTGTCATCGCGCGCGGCACGGAACATCAGCACGCTGCGCGCTTCCGGTAGGGCATGTGCCATCGCCACGAAGTTGTACTGGCCACCCACGCCGGACACCACGCGGCCATCGTCCAGCGCGTCCGACACCGCTGCACCCAGCGCGGTGGCCATCATGCAGGAATTGAAGAAGCGCGCGTGCCGGCGCTGCAGGCGTTCCAGCGTTTCGTTGCCACCGTACAGCTGGTTGATCTCGCTGATGCGGCGCATGCCGATCGCACGACACTCATCTTCCGGCAGCGTGCGCAACCACTCGTAGAACTCCGGCGAGCCCAGGTAGAACGCGCCGTGCAGGTACTCGCCCTCGGCGGCCAAGGTGGCGTGGTCGATGGACAGCGTGCTGCCATTTTCGATGCGCTGCATCAGCGCCAGGTCGTCATGCACCTTGCGCTTGATCACCCCGGTCTGCACCAGCCGCCGGAAGCCCTCGTTGAGCATCTCGCTGCAGCCGTACAGGCCCACTTCGAACGGATCGAGCCCGCCGATCTCCTGCACCAGCGGGTGGCTGGCCAGCTGCGGATCCAGCGCGTGCAGCACGCGGCGGTAGCGGGCGTTGTCGGTATGGCGCAGCACCAGTGCGTGGCTGAGTGCATCGGCCAGCGTGCCGATACCGATCTGCAGGGTGCCGCCGTCGCGCACCAGCGTGCTGGCGTACAGGCCGATGGCGTAGTCGGCATCGCCGACCGGCTGCCGCGGCAGCCCGAACAGCGCCGGGTACGGCGGTGGCGGAGTGATCACCAGATCGAAGAACGACACATCGACCGTCGCCGAGCCGCCCAGATAGGGCAGCTGCGGATCGATCTCGGCGATCATCAATGGGCGCGGCAGGCCGCGCGCGGTCATCGCATCCAGGGTGTCCTGGGTGATGTCGTTGTTGCACGACAACGACAGCCGGCGGTCATCCGGCCGCATCGCCACCTTCTGCACGATCACCTGCGGCGCGCGCTGGGCGACCGCATCGGCGGCGTGGGTGTAGTTCAGGCTGGTGTAGCTGGACTGCGCCTGCCGCGAACCGAGCAGGGCGCCGGACTGCATGTAGAACTCTTCCACCTGCACATGTGCCGGCAACGCGTCGCGCGCGATCGCATCGGCATAGGCCAGGCGCGGGAAATCGTCGCCGAAATGGCGCTGCGCGAACGGTGCCATGAAGCGCGCTTCCAGGCCGTTTCCGCGGGCCTTCGGCGGGTTCAGCGACAGCGCGGTATACAGCTGCAGCGGCCGCGAAGGGTCGTGCTCGACGCGTGCGTAGAGGGCATTGAGCAGCCGGTGCGGCTTGCCCAGCGCCAGCGGTGCTCCGATCCGCAACGGCCCGTCCACGCGCGCAAACAACCAGTCGACGGCGGCGTCCAGGTCGGTGACGTGTTCGGTCATGCGGGGCGGTCCTGCGTGTGGGGGAGTGCTGGCATTACAGCATGTCGGGCTTGAACCGCCGTCGACGCGAGACTTCCGCGCCGGACACCATGAACTGCCCATCGCCTCGGTAATGCACCGTGCGCGGCAGCTTCGGCCGTGGCGCGACGTGTGCGTGCACGATTTCCCAGATGAACAGGTTGCTCGATTGCACCTGGCTGTCGTCGTAAAGACGGCATTCGAAGCACGAATGGCATTGCCCGACCAGCGGCGCGCCAACCTCGCGCGCAGGTACTGCATCCAGCCCGAAACGCGCAAACTTGTCTACCTCGCGGCCGCTGCAGTTGCCGATGTCGACCACGGTATCGAGCAGCTCCACGCCGGGTACGTTGATCACGCACTCGCCACTACTGACGGCCAGTGCATGGCTGTGGTTTTCATTCCACAGGTAGGTGGCGACCAACGACGGCGAAAAGCCCATCACCATGTGCCAGCCCATCGTCATCAGGTTGCGCTGGCCCTGCCACGCGGTACTGACCAGCACGATCGGGCCGGGTTCGAGGAAGCGGCGCGCCTGCTGGACCGGGAAATCCTTCTTGGACAGCGCTTTCATCCGGGGCCTGGGGCGGGAGGAATCGATGCTGGCGCAGCCGGGATGAACCCGGAGTCGAGGGGCTTGACAGATGATTCGATTACGCGCGTAATCGGGCTGTCGATTACGGATGTAAACCATGACCCCGATCAGCGAAGCCGAAGCCGTTGTGATGGAGGTGCTGTGGCAGCAGGCACCGCGTAGCGCCGACGAAGTGGTCGCCGCGCTGGCCCACCGCGACTGGGCCGAGCCGACCATCAAGACCCTGCTCAACCGCCTGCTGACCAAGGGCGCGATCGCCGCCGAACGTGATGGACGGCGCTACCTGTACCGGCCGCTGCTGCAGCGCCAGGCATGGGTGGAGGCGCAGAGCCAGGACTTCATCGGGCGTGTTTTCGAGGGGCGCGTGGCGCCGCTGGTCGCGCACTTCAGCGAGCGCGGCCAGTTGAGCGCGCAGGACATCGCCGAACTGAAGAAGCTGATCCAGGAGCTGGACCATGACTGAGCTGCTCGACGGATTGTGGCAGGCCAGCCTGTGGCTGGCGGTGGGCGCGGTCCTGCTGGCAGTAATGCGACCGCTGCTGGTGCGGATGGGCGGCGCGGGGCTGGCCTACCGCAGTTGGTGGCTGCTGCCGATGCTGCTGGTGGCACTGATGCTGCCATTGCCGCAGGTTGCGTTGTTGCAGCAGGTGCCCACGCTGCCGCTGAAAGTGATGCCCGGTGCCATCGATGCCCTGAACGGGCCGTCGTTGCCATGGGCCGGGCTGTTGCTGGTGCTGTGGGCATTGGGCACGGGCCTGTGCCTGCTGCGCGACCTGCGCGCACAGCGTCGTTTCGAACGGCGGATGGGCCCACTGAAGCCGCGCGCCGATGGCAGCTGGCAGGCCAGCGGCGACCCCGGCCTGCCGGCCCTGGTTGGCCTGTGGCGGCCGCGCATCGTGGTCGGTCCGGCATTCGACCAGCAGTTCAGCGCACAGGAACAGGGGCTGATCCTGCAGCACGAGCGCAGCCATCGCCGCCATGGCGATCACTGGGCCAACGGCGCTCTGCTGCTGGCGCGCGCGGTGTTCTGGTTCCACCCGCTGCTGCCATGGGCGGCACGCCGCTTCCTGCGCGATCAGGAATTGGCCTGCGATGCCCGCACCATCGGTCCGCAGCCTGCGCTGCGCGGCCTCTATGCCAGCACGCTGCTGAAGGCGCAGCTGGTCCACCCGGTTGCGCCCGCGGTCTGCCATTGGCGCAGCCAACCCGTGTTGAAGGAGCGTATCGCCATGTTGAAGCAGTCCAAGCGGAAGGCATTGCCGTGGGTGTCCGGGCAGGTGCTGGTGGTCGGGTTGTGTGTGGGCATGGGGGCGGTGGCATGGGCCAGCCAAAGCGGTGCGGCCGGTGGCACCCGGATCGGTGTCGAGCCGTTCGAACATGCGCAGGACGATGCGGCCAAGGCGGGGTTGGACCGGCCGATCCAGGTGGACAAGATGCCGCCGCCGTCCTATCCGAAGTCCGCCTTCGAGCAACGCCAGGTAGGCGTGGTCAATCTGCGCATCGAAGTGGACGCACAGGGCCATCCGACCGATGTGCGGGTACTCAGTGCGACCAATCCGGGGGTGTTCGACGCCGTCTCCGTCGCCGCCGCGCGCAGCTGGACCTATCGTCCCGCGGTGAAGAACGGCAAGCCGGTGGCCGGTGCCGTACGCATTCCGATCACCTACGCCATGGATGACACCGAGGACGCGAAGTGAAGTCCGCGCCGCTGTTGATGATGGCGGCGCTGCTGGTGGGGTGTGCAACCCAGGATCGCCTGACCACCGTCGATACCCGCAGCGAGAATGTCGGTCACCAGCGCCTGCAGCCGCAGGCGGGCGGCGGCAGTGGGCAGCTGCAGGTGTATTCGCTGGGTGCGACCGAGGGCTACCGGATGCCGCAACTGTACGCGGCACCGGACCCGGAGGTCGGTGATCGCGACCCGCGTGCGGAACTGGCGCCGACCACCATCTGCCTGCAGGTGGTGGTTGATGCCAACGGCGACGTCGAGCGCAGCCTGCCATTGACCGATCGCCCGGAGTGCGCGGCAGGTGCTGCGGGCGAGAATGCGCCCCTGCTGCAGGCTGCGCAGGAAGCCGTGGCGATGTGGAAGTACTCGTCCGCAGCGGTATGCCACTTCGCGGCCGGCAAGGTGCCTGCCAATCGCGGTGACTGCCGCGGCGCCGAGCGTGTCGAACCGGTGGCCGTCACCCTGCAATATGCCTTTACCTTCGAGATCGTGAAGGGCCAGCACGTGGTGCGCACGCAGGGAAAATGATCGCTCGCGATGACCGGGGTAGCGCCGGGCCATGCCCGGCGGGCGCAGCGGCGTGGATCAGGCCCCGCCCTGGATGTTGGCCTTCACTGCGGGCTGCATCAGCTTCGGTTCTTCCAGCGTCGCATCGCGGGCCTGGCGCACGCTGACGAACTCTGCCTCGGCTACGCCGTCGTGCACGTGGATGTTGTGCGCGCGCTGTTGGCCGATGGTGGTTTCGTTGGCGAACCCGCGGCCACCGGGGCCGTAGTCGTGGCAGACAAACACGCGCGTCGCATCGGGCAGGGCCAGCAGGCGCTGGATCGAGCGGTACAACTGCGCGGCATCGCCGCCCGGGAAGTCGCAGCGGGCAGTGCCGCCGTCGGGCATGAACAGCGAGTCGCCGGTGAACAGCGCATCGTCGATCAGATAGGCGATGCTGTCGCTGGTGTGGCCGGGCACGGCGATCACCTGGCAGCGCAGTTCACCCAAAGCGAAGGTCTCGCCATCGCTGAACAGGTGGTCGAAGATCTCATCGGCCGCGGGAAGCTGCAGGCCATAGCGCGGTGCGAACGTGGCCTGCACCGCGCGGATGCCTTCACCGATGGCCAGCGTGGCCTGCGGGAAGCGCTGCTTGAGCCGGCGCCCGGCCGACACATGGTCGGCGTGGGCATGGGTTTCCAGCAGCCAGCGCAGCTGCAGGCCCTGTTGTTCGATGGCCTGCAACGCGGCCTGCAACGGCGCTTCACTGCTGGCATCGGTATCCGGGTCGTAGTCCAGGACCGGGTCGATCAGCGCCGCCTCGCCGCTGGCCGGGTCGCTGACCAAGTAGCTGAAGGTGTTGCTGTCACGGTGGAAGAACGACTGCACCTGGACCGACATCGGAACTCTCCTCAGCGCGTGCCGAGCACGCGGTTCAGCAACTGCGCCAGGTTCTCACCGGCCAGTCGCAGCTGCGCTTCGGCCAGCGGCCGGTAGCGTTCGGTGTATTCGTCACCGATTTTACGCGTGGCCGGATAAACGCCAGCTTGCATGGAGATGCGGCAGCTGGCCTCGGCCCACGTCTGCGGGTCGCGCTGCGGGTTGGACTGGCGCGCCAGCTTCGGCGCGCGCTGGCTCTGCAGCAGCGGCAGATAGCCCGCATCGTCCAGCTTGCGGGTATTGAGCATGCCGCTGTCCCACAGCGAGTGCAGGTTGGTACCGCGGTTGCCGAACTGCAGCTGGAAATCGTTGCCGCCCTTGTCGTGGGCGTAACCGGCGTGCATCGGCTGGTGGATGTCGCCGACCAGATGCACCACGAACTTCAGCGCCTGCAGGCGCTCGCCGTCGGTCAGGCTGCGATCGCCGAGGATGGCGCTCTGTGCCTTCAGGGCCTCGACGATGCAGTTGCCGTTTTTGCAGTGCTTCGGTGCTTCGTAGTGGCAGTTGTCTTCGGCGATGTTGACGTAGTGCCAGCCGGCCGAGCGGCGGCCCAGGCCCGGGTCCTTGGCGCGCAGCTGGTCGGCCCACGGCGCGATGCTGGCCAGCGTGGCGTCCGGTTCGGTGGCCAGCAGGCGGTCCACTTCGGCGCGGGCGGTGGGGTTGAGGCGGGCGTCGGCGACTTCGGCGACAAGGCGGTGGCCTTGCGCGCCCCAGGCCTGTGCGGGGGCGGAGACGGACAGCAGGGCCGGCGCCAGGGCGGCGGCGAGGAACAGGGAGTGCAGGGCTTTCATGCGCACATTCTAGCGGGGTAGGTGGATTGAAGAGCGGCGCGTTCCTGTTCCGAAGTGGGAGCGCAGAGGAATGGGTTTACGGCGTGTCCCGGCTCCGCTCCCCGCCTTGCCCCAGCTCCGGAACCGCTTCAGTCCCACGCACAAAAAAGCCCCGGCAATCACCGGGGCAACATGCTGCGAGGGTTTTGCGTGCGGCGGGGGCGCGGGGGCGAAGCCCCCGCGCTCAACACACCGCTTTAGAACTTGAAGACGTACGAAGCGCCATAGACCAGCGGATCGATGTTGACCGTGCCGATCTTCTCGCCGTTCAACTTCACCTTGCTGTCGATGTCGATCCAGCGCATGTCCACGCGCAGCGCGCCCTTCTCGCCGATCGCGAAGTCCACGCCCGCATGCGCGGCCAGGCCCCACGAATCCTGCAGCTTCAGGCGGCTGTCCTTCAGCGCACCGGTGGTGTCTTCGCTGAAGAAGGTCGTGTAGTTCACGCCGGCACCGATGAACGGCGACACCTTGCCCTTGCTGTTGAAGTGGTACTGAACGGTCACCACCGGCGGCAGCTGCTTGGTGCTGCCCACGCGGCCCAGGCCATTGATGTTGATGTCGTGCTTGAACGGCAGCGCGGCCAGCACTTCGATGCCCAGGTTGTCGGCGATGAAGTACTCACCGGTGATGGTCGGCTTGACGTCGTTGTCGACGTCGACCTTCAGGGTGTGGCCGGCCAGCCAGCCGTTGTTCGACTTCGGGGCCACCTGGTGCACGCCGGCGGAAAGGGTCCAGTCGCCCTTGGACTGGGCCATGGCCGGGGCGGCGGCGAGCGACAGGGCGGCGGCCAGGCTGGCCACGATCAGGGGGGAGGTCTTGCGCATGGGGGTGATCTCGTTGCTGGGTGGATGTGGCCAGTTTCGGCCTCACATCGCGCTAACGCTTTGATCCGGATCAAATCCTGTCTGCCGGCCCGCTGCCCGCCGGGGCTGGCCCGCGGTGGCCAGCCCCGGTTTGCTAGACTTGTGGGCCCTATCCATCCCGCCGCACCCGTCGCGGCCGCAGGAGCTTGAGAACATGGCAATCAAGGTTGGTATCAACGGTTTCGGTCGCATCGGGCGTAACGTCCTGCGCTCGGCGGTGCTGAACTTCGGCGACGACATCGAAATCGTGGCCATCAACGATCTGCTGGAGCCGGACTATCTGGCGTACATGCTCAAGTACGACTCCGTGCACGGTCGTTTCAAGGCCGACGTGGCGGTGCAGGGCAACGACCTGCTGGTCAACGGCAAGAAGATCCGCCTGACCCAGGAACGCGACCCGGCCAACCTGAAGTGGAACGAAGTGGACGTGGACGTGGTGATCGAGTCCACCGGCCTGTTCCTGACCAAGGAAACCGCGCAGAAGCACATCGATGCCGGCGCCAGGAAGGTCATCATGTCGGCCCCGTCGAAGGACGATACGCCGATGTTCGTCTACGGCGTGAACGACAAGACCTACGCCGGCCAGGCGATCGTCTCCAATGCTTCGTGCACCACCAACTGCCTGGCCCCGCTGGCCAAGGTCATCAATGACAAGTGGGGCATCAAGCGTGGCCTGATGACCACCGTGCATGCGGCTACTGCCACCCAGAAGACCGTCGATGGCCCGTCCAACAAGGACTGGCGCGGTGGCCGTGGCATCCTGGAAAACATCATTCCGTCGTCCACCGGTGCGGCCAAGGCTGTCGGCGTGGTCATTCCGGAACTGAACAAGAAGCTGACCGGCATGAGCTTCCGTGTCCCGACCTCGGACGTGTCGGTGGTCGACCTGACCGTCGAGCTGGAAAAGGAAGCCACCTACGCCGAGATCTGCGCCGAAGTGAAGGCACAGAGCGAAGGCCCGCTGAAGGGCATCCTCGGCTACACCGAAGACAAGGTGGTGGCCACCGATTTCCGCGGCGAGACCTGCACCTCGGTGTTCGACGCCGAGGCCGGCATCGCCCTGGACGGCACCTTCGTCAAGCTGGTCACCTGGTACGACAACGAGTGGGGCTACTCGAACAAGTGCCTGGAAATGGCCAAGGTCGTCGCCGCCAAGTAAGGCCGGCGAAGATCGCACGCGGACCCCGGCCTGGCCGGGGTTCGTCGTTTATGGGGCCGGCCCTGTCGTAGCATGGCCCGGTCGACCGCTGCCGCTGGGGCGCGGGATTGCAATGGAAGCATGCAATGGAAGCATTGATAGCCCTGGTGGTACTGGTTCTGCTGGCCATCCCGCTGCTGCTGGTGGTGGCGCTGGTGATGATTGCTGGCCTGCGCCGCCGTGTGGCCGCGCTGGAAGCCGCCATGGCTGCCGCGCCGGCCGCCCGGCCGGTTGCAGCCGAGCCTGCGCCGGAACGGTCTGCGCCCCTGCCTGTGGCCGGCGCCGATCCGCCGTTCCTGCGGCAGGTGGCGGCTGCCGCACCGCCTCCGCCCCAGCCAACGCCACCGCCGGTGCGCGAAGCGGTGTCTGCGGCAGTGGAGGCGCCGCGCCCGGTCGCACCACCGCCGGTGCCACTCGCGCCGGTGCAGCCGCCGTTGCCCCCCGAACCGGCACTGCCCAACTTCATCGAGCGCGGCATCGGCGCGGTCAAGCGCTGGTTCACCGAGGGCAACGTGCCGGTCAAGATCGGCATGCTGGTACTGCTGGCCGGTGTTGCTGCGCTGTTGAAGTACGTCAGCGACCAAGGCTGGCTGGTGTTGCCGATCGAGCTGCGCCTGGCCGGCGTCACGGTGGGTGCGCTGGGCCTGTTGGCGTTCGGCTGGCATCAGCGCGAGCGCCGGCGCCTGTTCGCGCTGGCGCTGCAGGGCGGTGCCATCGGCGTGCTGCTGCTGACCATCTTCGCCGCCTTCAAACGGTTCGAGCTGCTCAACCCCGGGTTTGCCTTCGCCAGTTCGGTCGCGCTGGTGGCCGGCCTGTGCGTGCTGGCGGTGGTGCAGAACTCGCGCACGTTGGCGGTGCTGGGCATCCTCGCCGGCTTCATGGCACCGCTGTGGCTGTCCACCGGCAGTGGCAACCACGTGGGGCTGTTCAGCTACTACGCGGTCCTCAACGCTGGCATCTTCGCCATCGCCTGGTTCCGTCCGTGGCGTGCGCTGAACCTGCTTGGCTTCGCTTTTACCTTCGGCATCGGTACGTTCTGGGGCGTGTTGCAGTACGCGCCGGACAAGTTCAGCAGCACCGAGCCGTTCCTGCTGCTGTTCTTCGCCTTCTACCTGTTGATCCCGCTGCTGTACGCGCGCCGGCAGCCCGCCGGGCGACGTGACCTGGTCGACGGCAGCCTGGTGTTCGGCACGCCCCTGGTTGCCTTCTCGATGCAGGCGGGCATGCTGCACGAGCAGCCGATGACGCTGGCGCTGTGCGCGCTGGGCCTGGCGGCGATCTACGCCGTACTGGCGCGGGCACTGATCGCGCGCGCGTCTTACACCGTGCTGGCGCAGTCGCATGCGGTGCTGGCGGTGGGCTTCGCCACGCTGGCGGTGCCGCTGGCATTGTCTGCGCGTGCCACCGGCGCGGTGTTCGCACTGGAAGGTGCGGGCCTGGCCTGGCTGGGCCTGCGCCAGAAGCGCTGGCTGCCGCAGGTGTCCGGCGCGTTGCTGCAGATCGGTGCTGCGTTCGCCTTTGTGGCCGGCGCCGACCACTGGCTCGACGACGCCCGCTTCCTGCTCAACCCGACCGCCATCGGTGCGTTGCTGCTGGCCCTGGCCGGGTTCGCCTCGGCGTGGAGCTACCAGCGCAGGGTGCGCCATGAGATCGCACTGGTTTACTACCTGTGGGGCCTGCTGTGGTGGCTGGGGGGGCTGGTGCACGAGATCTTCCGCTTCTTCCCGCACCGTACCCAGGCCGACGCGCTGCTTGTGCTGGTCGCAGCCACGGCCTGGCTGGCGGCTGAAATGCAGCGCCGCCAGCCGGCACGCGCGCTGGGCGTCACCGCGCTGGCGATGCTGGCCCTGGGCTTCCCGCTGGCGCTGATGCAGAGCGATGCGCACCAGCAGCCGTTCGCCGGCTATGGCGCGCTGGCCTGGGCGGTGTTCGCGGCGCTGGGCGTCCGTACGTTGCTGTGCCTGCGCCAGGGCGGCAACACCGTGGCACGTATCGCGCAGTTCCTGTGGTGGCTGCTGTGGCCGTCGCTGCTTTCGTTGCTGGCCCTGTGGGGCGGTGGCGAGGCCGGGCTGGCACAGGGCTGGACGCTGCTGTTGTTCACGCTGCCGTGGCTGCTGATGGCGGCGCTGTCGTTGTGGCGCTGGGACGCACTGCGGTGGCCCCTGGGGGCTGCCTTCGACAGCGTGCGCCTACCGTTGCAGTGCGTGCTGTTCGTCCTGCTGTCCGCAGGCTGGCTGTTCGGCCAGTTGCTGCCGGGTGACGCAGCGCCGCTGCCGTGGCTGCCGGTGTTGAACCCGGCCGAGCTGGGGCAGTGGTTGAGCCTGGCGCTGCTGGCGCGGTGGCTGTACAGCGGACAGGCGCCGCAGGCACTGGTGAAGATCCGGCTGCCGCTGTTGGCATTGGCCATCTTCGTCGCGCTGACCAGCCTGGTGCTGCATGGCGTGCATCAGTGGGGCGGCCTATCGTGGAGTTCGTCGATGTTGCGTTCCAGCCTGGCGCAGACCAGCCTGACCGTGCTGTGGAGCGTGCTCGGCGTGATCGCCTGGGTCTGGGGTTCGCGCCGTGGCCAGCGCGTGTTGTGGATGGTGGGAGCGGTGCTGATGGGCGTGGTGTTGGCCAAGCTGGTGCTTGTCGATCGCCAGCACCTGGGCAACCTGCTGGGCATCGCATCGTTCATCGCCTACGGCCTGCTGTGCACGGTCGTGGGTTATCTGGCACCGGCACCGCCCAGCGCGGCGCCGACCGTGGAGGAAAAAAAATGAAGACGTGGAGCAGGGCGCTGCTGCCGGCGATGTTCGGCATGCTGGCCGCCATCACCGCACAGGCTGCCGATTACCGTACCCAGTACGCCGAACAGTGGCCGCTGACGTTGTCCAGCGCACAATCGGGTGCCTACCGTGTCGTGCTGGAACCGGCGATCTACCGTCGCTCCGGTAGCGCAGACCTGGGTGACGTGCAGGTGTTCAATGCCGCCGGCCAATCGTTGCCGTCGGCATTGCTGGCGCCGGATCAGCCGCTGGCACAGCCGCCGGTGCAGCGTGAGCTGCCGTGGTTCGCGTTGCCGCCACTGGCCGAAGCACAGCGCAACGACCTGCAGTTGCTGACCGAGCGCGATACCGATGGCCGTGTGCGTCGCGTGGAAGCCCGCGTGAGTGGGGGTGCGGCGGCAAGCGGGCAGGGTGGCTGGCTGATCGACGCCAGTGTGCTGGGCCAGCAGCCGCTGGCGGCGCTGGTGCTGGATTGGGCTGACAGTGGCCAGCCGTTGCAGGCTCAGGTGCAGCTGGACGCCAGCGACGACCTGCAGCACTGGCGTGCGATTGGCCGCGACATTCCGCTGGTGGATCTGCAGCGCGCCGGCAAGCGCCTGCTGCAGCGCCGCCTGCAGGTGGATGGTGAAGCGCGCTATCTGCGCGTGCTGGCGCAAGGCGATGCGCGTCTGCCGACGCTGCGCAGCGTACTGGCCGAGCTGCCGCCGGCACCGGCGACGCTGCCGTGGGAATGGTTGTCGCTGGAACCGACCTCGAAGGGCAAGGGCGAATACACCTTCGAGATGGATGGCCGCTTCCCGGCGGCACGTGCCGACGTGGCCAGCACCGACAACAGCCTGGTGCAGTGGACATTGTTCAGCCGTGATGACCAGAGCGCGGAATGGCAGCGCCGCAGTGCACCGTGGATTGCCTATCAGCTGCAGCAGGGTGCGCAGGGCCAACGGCAGCAATCGGCCGCGCAGCCGCTGGGCGGGGTGCATCGGGATCGCTATTGGAAGCTGGTGGCGAACCCCGCCGAAACGGCCACCGCACCGACTCTGCGCCTGGGTTACCAGCCCGAAGTACTGGTATTCCTGAGCCAGGGCGCGGCGCCCTACGCGTTGGCGGTGGGCAGCTCGACCGCGCGCCGCACGGAGGCGCCGATTGGCGTGCTGATCGAGGAACTGCGGTTGCGCAACGACCCGTCGTGGCAGCCGACGCTGGCGCGCCTGGAAGGCAGCCCGGAGCCGCTGGCCGGCGACGCGGCGCTGAAACCGCAGCACGATTGGAAGTCCTGGTTGCTGTGGGCGTTGCTGGGTCTGGGTGTGCTGGTAGTGGGCGGCCTGGCGGTCAGTCTGCTTCGGCAGAAGCCGGCGCCTTCGGCGTAGGTTCCGGCGAACGGCGCAGCCCCTCGTGGGTGGGCGGTTGGTCGCGTAAAGCAAAAGCCGTGCTTGGCCGGGCGGGGTGGGTTCGCGGGAGACCCCCTGAACCCCTCCCAGGGGGCGTTGCCGCGGCATCCAATCCCCCGGC
>NZ_VMBJ01000038.1:0-49821 GCF_010608305.1 Stenotrophomonas sp. AS012628
ATCGAGTGTCCAAGTTGATTAGACCACCACAGGTTCACGGCGTGTCCTGCCAACCCACACCACCCCGCCATCCCACGGATAGCCCGCTGTTGCTGTTGCTGTTGCCTCTGCGGGTGCAGGGCTGCAAGCCCTGCCGCCCCCCCTTACCCCGCCATCACCGCTTCGATCTCGTCGGCGCTGCGCGCCAGGCCTTCGGTCAGCACGCGATGGCCGTCATCGGTGATCAGCACGTCATCCTCGGTACGGATGCCGATGCCGCGCCAGCGCGGCTCCACCGTCGTGTCGTCCACGCCGATGTACAGCCCCGGCTCGATGGTGAACGCCATGCCCGGCTCCAGCAGGCGTGAATCACCTGCGAGGCGGTAATCGCCTACATCGTGCACGTCCAATCCGATCCAGTGCCCGGTCTTGTGCCGGTAGAAACGCTGGTACAGGCCCTCGGACAGGTTCTTTTCCAGCGTGCCCTTCAACAGGCCCAGCCGCAGCAGGCCTTCGGTCAGGGTCTGTACCGCCGCCAGGTGGCCAGCCTCATACGGCACGCCCGGCTTGGCCTGGGCCAACGCAGCGGCCTGTGCATCGCCGACCAGGTCGTGCAGCGCACGCTGCTCGGCACTGAAGCGGCCATTCACCGGGAAGGTGCGGGTGATGTCGCTGGCGTAGCCGCGGTATTCGGCACCGGCATCGATCAGCACCAGCTCACCATCGCGCGAACGCGCGTTGTTGTCGCGGTAATGCAGGATGCAACCGTTGCGGCCGGCACCCACAATGCTGCAATAGGCCGGCACGGCATCGTTGGCGCGGAACACGCGTTCCAGCTCGGCCTGCAGTTCGTATTCGTGGATCCCTGCCTTTGCCGCCTTCATCGCGGCCAGATGCGCACGCACGCTGATCTGCGCGGCGTGGTGCATCAACGCGACTTCCGCACCCGACTTGAACAGGCGCTGCTCGTGCAGCAGGTGGCCCAACTCCAGGAACTCGTGCGGGGGCTGCGCGCCGTGGCGCACCTGCGAACGCACGCGGTTGACCCAGCCGATCAGCTTCAGGTCGAAATCCGCGTCGCGGCCGAAGTGGTAGTAGACGCGCGAACGGCCTTCCAGCAGGCCCGGCAGGATGTCGTCCAGATCGTCGATCGGGTAGGCATCGTCCATACCGTACTGCGATACCGCGCCTTCCTGGCCGGCGCGGCTGCCGTCCCAGGCTTCGCGCTCGGCATCGCGCTCGCGGCAGAACAGGATGGCCTCGCCGTGGCGGCGGCCCGGGATCAGTACCAGCACCGCTTCCGGCTCCGGGAAACCGCTCAGGTACTGGAAGTCCGAATCCTGGCGGAACGGGTAATGGGTGTCGAGGCTGCGCACCTTCTCGGCTGCGGCCGGCAGTACCAGGATCGCGTCCTCGCCGGCCATGTCCATCAGCTGGCGGCGGCGACGCTTGTATTCGCCGGCCGCGATGCCGGTGCGCTGCTTGATGTCCATCAGTTCAGGCGCTGCCGATGGCGCGAGGCCAGCACCACGTCACCGTGCAGCAGCAGCACCGCCACGCGGATGAATTCCTCGATCTCCGACAGGGCTTCGTCGTCATCATCGCCGCCGGCCTCGAAATCCTCGCTGGAGGCGCGGGCCAGGCTGGCCATGTCGGTCAGCGCTTCCTCGCCCTCTTCGGACAGGGCTGGCCGGTTGCCACCACTGCCCAGACCGAAGCCGCCCAGGAACGAGCGGGTCCAGCTGAACATGGCATCGGCCTGCACGGACACGTCATCGTTGTCGGTCAGCAGCAGTTCGAAGGCGAAGTCACGGTCTTCCAGCTGCTTGATGGTGGCCTGCAGCAGCTGCCCCAGCACGCTGTCGGCGGCCACCGGCGGCAGGTTGTCGTCGGCCAGCACGCGCGCCGGCCAGTCGTTGCCGGGGGCGCCGCCGGCGGCCAGCCAGCCACACAGCGCGCCGTGCAGCTCGGCAGCGGTGGCGCCCAGGCCCAGCTCCTGGCTGGCGCGGGTAACGTCGTCGACGGAGGGAAGTTCGGTCATCGTGCGGCTCGTTCGGAAAGGAAACCCGGGGCGCGCACGCGCGCGCCCGTGAGACCCCGTAGTGTAGCAACCCGACGGCATCCTCTCCGCAGCCGTCCAGCCTTGCTGCGACAACGCTTGACCGCCCTTACCCGGCTTGCCTATCGTGCCCGTATGGAACCCGCTGATCCCCTTGCCCAGCTGCAGGACTTCGCCGCCCGCGTGGAAGCGTTGCTTGAACGCAACCAGCGCCTGGCCGAGGAGAACCGCAGCCTGCGCCACCAGCAGGAACAGCTTGTGGCCGAGCGCTCGACGCTGCTGGCCAAGAATGAGCAGGCACGTTCGCGGGTGGAAGCAATGATCAGCCGGCTCAAATCCCTGGAGCAGCACACATGAGCGCCGAACCGGTCAGTGTCCGCATCCTCGATCGTGAATACACCGTGGGCGTCGGCGGCGATGAACGCGACAGCCTGATGGCCGCCGCGCGCCTGCTGGATGCGCGCATGCGCGAGATCCGCGGCAGCAACCGCATGGCCGCGGTCGATCGCGTCGCCGTGCTGGCCGCGTTGAACCTGGCCCACGAACTGCAGCTGCTGCGCGACGAAAACGCCCGCCAGGCGGTGGCCCTGCAGCAGACGCTGGCCGACCTGAACCGGCGTCTGGACCGCGCCATCGACGGCAACGCCTGAAGGTCGTGCACAACGCGTCTTCTCATATCTGAATTGGCACGGACTGTTGCCGACGAACGGCCTATCCAGATCCTGCGTGCTGGCTATAATGGCCACGCGTTCTCTGCGGTACTCGACGGCATGTGCAAACATTCGCCTTGTCCCTTAAGAACGACACCGGGAGCGCGACAGCGCCGGGAGTGCAGGTCCGCCTTGTAGCGGGAAGCCCGATGGTTCTCCAGCGTTCCCACTTGAGCCCCCGGGTTCAAGGTCGTTTCGCATGCATCGACATTGCGGAGAATGCAATATTCCAGCAAGGGCGGCGTCTTCGGGCGTCGCCCTTGTTCTTTGCGGCACAATGACGGCTGATCCTTGCCGCACGCTGCCATGACCGACCCGCGCCAGGCCCTGCGCCACGACCTGCGGCAACGCCGCCGTGACCTTTCCGCCGCTGAGCGCATCGCCGCCGCCGAATCCCTTGCCGATGCCCTGCTGGCGCTGCCGTTCGCCCCGCGCGAAGGCGCCGTGGCTGGCTACTGGGCGCTGGATGGCGAAATCGCCCTGCACCGCTGGCAGCTGCAACTGCCCGAAGGCCTCACCTACTGCCTGCCGGTGCTGGCCGGTGAGGTGCTGCGCTTCGCACCGTGGCGGCCGGGGCAGCCGCTGACCAGCAACCGCTACGGCATTCCCGAACCGGACGTGGCGGTGGAAGACACCCTGGAACCAGCGCAGATGGCGCTGGTAGTGACCCCGCTGGTGGGTTTCGACGCGCAGTGCCGGCGGCTGGGCATGGGGGGCGGCTGGTATGATCGCAGCTTCGCCTTCCGCCACGATCGGCCGGCGCCGCCCTGGCTGGTCGGTGCTGCATTCGCGGTGCAGCAGGTCGAGTCCTTGCCGGTGGCGTCGTGGGACGTGCCGGTGGATGCGATCTGCACCGAAGACGGCACCCTGTTCCCCTCCGCTGCCCCCGTGAACGCATGACCGCCCGCAAGCGCTACTGGCTGATGAAGTCCGAACCGGACGCCTTCTCCATCGATGACCTGGCCAAGGTCAAGGTCGAACCCTGGAACGGGGTGCGCAACTACCAGGCGCGCAACTTCATGCGCGATGGCATGCAGGTGGGCGACGGCATCCTGTTCTACCACTCCAATACCAAGGTGCCGGGCATCGTCGGCCTGGCCACGGTGGCCAGCACGGCCTACCCGGACGACACCCAGTTCGATCCGAAATCCGACTACCACGACCCCAAGAGCACGCGCGAGAACCCGCGCTGGATGCTGGTGGACGTGGCCTTCGACCGCAAGCTCAAGCAGGTGATCGCGCTGGACGAGATCAAGCTGCACGCTGATGAGCTCGGCGAAGGCTTCCCGCTGGTTGCCAAGGGCAACCGCCTGTCGGTGTTCCCGGTGACGGCCGCGCAGTGGAAGCTGCTGCTGTCGCTGGAAAAGAAATCCTGATTCCCTGCCTGAGAGTTCTCCCATGTCCGAAGCCAAGCGCCTGGCCGCCGAGAAAGCCATCGAGTACGTAGAAGACGGCATGATCGTCGGTGTCGGCACCGGTTCCACCGTGGCCTATTTCATCGATGCCCTGGCCCGCATCCAGCACCGCATCAAGGGCGCCGTATCCAGCTCCGAGCAGAGCACCGCGCGCCTGAAGCAGCACGGCATCGAGGTGATCGAGCTGAACCACAGCGGCAACCTGTCGCTGTACGTGGACGGCGCCGATGAGTGCGACGCCAACAAGTGCCTGATCAAGGGCGGCGGTGCCGCGCTGACCCGCGAGAAGATCATCGCCGAGGCCAGCGAGCGCTTCATCTGCATCGTCGACCCGAGCAAGCAGGTGCCGGTGCTGGGCAGATTCCCGCTGCCGGTGGAAGTGATCCCGATGGCGCGCAGCCTGGTCGCCCGCCAGATCCGCGACATGACCGGCGGCCAGCCGACCTGGCGCGAAGGCGTGGTCACCGACAACGGCAACCAGATCCTGGACATCCACAACCTGCAGATCACCGATCCGGAAAAGCTGGAGCGCGAGCTCAACCAGCTGCCGGGCGTGGTCTGCGTCGGCCTGTTCGCGCGCCGTCGCGCCGATGTGGTGATCGTCGGCGGCGAGCCGCCGGTCGTGCTCTGACCCTTTCGAAGGATCCTGACGATGTCGCTGTTGCGTTCGCTGCTGATGCTTCCGCTGCTGGCCCTGGCCGGCTGCGCCACCGACGCGGCCCGCCATTGGGTCGAGTTGGATGGTGCCCGCTACCAGGTGGAGCTGGCCACCAACGATGAAACCCGCGCGCGCGGGCTGATGTTCCGCGACCAGATGGCGGCCGACCACGGCATGCTGTTCATCCACGACCGCGAGGAAATGCAGGCGTACTGGATGAAGAACACGAAGATCGCGCTGGACATCCTGTACTTCGACAGCGAGCGCAGGCTGGTCAGCCAGCAGCGCGACGTTCCGCCGTGCTCGGCCGGCGACATGTGCCCGCCGTATCCCAGCGGTGGCCCGGCCCGGTACGTGCTGGAGCTCAATGCGGGCCAGGCCGAGAAGCTGAAGCTGAAGGACGGCACCGCGCTGACCTTCGGCCCGGGCATCGAGTAGATCCTCGCCCTGCGTTGAGGAGGAGCGGTAGGCGCCGACCTTGGTCGGCACTGACTTGCCGCGCGCTGGCTGGCTGTGGTGTGGACCAAGGTCCACACCCACCGGAAACCCATCGCCCCAGGCCGTGACTTTTTCACGCGGCACCGCTTGAAACCGCCTGCAAATGTCGCCAGTCTGTGGTCATGCAGGACCGGATCTCTCTCCCCGACTGGGATGCACTGGCCGACCTCGAAGACGAGGCGCTGCCACTGTTGCCGACCGCACTGCTGATCGCGCGCGATGAATACCCCGATTTGCAGCCGTCCACCTACGACGCGTTGATCCAGAGCCATGTCGACCACCTCCGCTCGGAAGTGGACAGCATCGACAACAGCCCGCTGAAGATGGCAGCGATCAACCGTCACCTGTTCGACGAGCTGGGCTACAGCGGCGACCACGACGAGTACTACGACCCGCGCAACAGCTACCTCAACCAGGTATTCGAGCGGCGCCTGGGCAACCCGATCTCACTGGCGCTGGTGCAGATGGAAGTCGCGCGCCGGCTGGGCATTCCGCTCGATGGCGTGTCCTTCCCCGGCCACTTCCTGGTGCGCCTGCCGGTGGACGACGGCGTGCTGGTGATGGACCCGTTCAACGGTGGCCGCCCGTTGGACGTGGACGAACTGCGCGAGCGGGCCAAATCACACTTGGGTGGGCAGATGCCGGACGACCAGGTGCTGGCGCAGATCCTTGACCCGGCGCCGGCGCGCGCGATCCTGATGCGCATGCTGCGTAACCTGCATGGCGTGTATGCCGAGGCCGGCGAGTGGGACCGCGCTGCACGCAGTGCCGATCGCCTGCTGAAGCTGGCCCCGGAGCAGGACGACGCGCTGCGGGATCGCGGCCTGGCCTATCTGCAGCTGGAATATCTGGCCGGTGCCCGCCACGACCTGGGGCAGTACCTGAAGCGCAATCCCGAGGCCAGCGATGCGCAGTGGCTGCGTGAGAAGCTGATCGACCTGGGCGGGCCGGTGCCGCGGCTGCATTGAGGGAGTCGGTGTGTGGACCAACGGTCCACACCCACCCCAACGGTCCGCACCCACAGAAGGGCCTGCAGGCCCTACCGGTCAATCGACTTCGACCATCTCGAAATCGGCCTTGGTCACCCCGCAATCGGGGCAGGTCCAGGTCTCGGGGATGTCCTCCCAGCGCGTCCCCGGCGCGATGCCCTCCTCCGGCAAGCCTTCCGCTTCGCTGTAAAGGAAGCCGCAGACCACGCACATCCAGGTGCGCAAGGTGGTGGGGGTGGCATCGCTCATCGGATAATCAGGGCTGGATTCACGGGCCGCCATTGTCCCATCGCGGCCCACGCACCGGTAGCCATCGATGACTTCTGCTTCCCCGGCGCCCCGCGGCGTCTACCTGATCACCCCGGACGAGCCCGATACCGCGCGCCTGCTGGCCCTTACCGCGCCGCTGCTGGCCGCTGGCGCCACCTGGCTGCAGTACCGCAACAAGACCGCCAACGACGCGCTGCGGCAGGAACAGGCCACCGCACTGCAGGCGCTGTGCGCGGAGCGCGGCGTGCCGCTGATCATCAACGACGACCCGGCGCTGGCCAAGGCCGTGGGCGCGGCCGGCGTGCACCTGGGCGGCACCGACGGTGACATCCCCAGCGCGCGCGCCCTGCTCGGCCCCGACGCCATCATCGGCGCCTCCTGCTACGACCAGTTGGCCAATGCCGAGAAGGCCGTGGCTGCCGGCGCCAGCTACGTGGCCTTCGGCGCGTTCTTCCCGACCACCACCAAGATCACCACCAGCCGCGCCCATACCGACCTGCTGCGGCAAAGCGCCGCACTGGGCGTGCCGCGGGTGGCGATTGGTGGCCTGACGCCGGACAATGTCGGTCCCATCATCGACGCCGGCGCCGATCTGGTCGCCGTGGTCAGCAGCGTGTTCGCCGCCGAAGACCCGGTCGCGACCCAGCGCGCCTTCCTCGCCCAGTTCGCGTAACGCCCAGGATATTCCCCCATGAACCACGACCAGTCCCACGCCCTGTTCTCCCGCGCCCAGCAGCTGCTGCCGGGCGGCGTCAATTCGCCGGTGCGCGCGTTCAAGTCGGTCGGCGGCGAGCCGTTCTTCGTCGAACGCGCCGACGGCGCCTACCTGTACGACGTCGACGGCAACCGCTACATCGACTACGTCGGTTCCTGGGGCCCGATGATCGTCGGCCACAACCACCCGGCGGTGCGCCAGGCGGTGAAGAAGGCGATCGACAACGGGCTGTCGTTCGGTGCGCCGTGCGCGGCCGAAGTGACCATGGCCGAAACCATCACCTGCCTGGTGCCGTCGTGCGAGATGGTGCGCATGGTCAACTCCGGCACCGAGGCCACGCTGTCGGCGATCCGGCTGGCGCGTGGCGCCACCGGCCGCAACCGCATCGTCAAGTTCGAAGGCTGCTACCACGGCCACGGCGACTCGTTCCTGGTCAAGGCCGGCAGTGGCATGTTGACCCTGGGCGTGCCGACCTCGCCAGGCGTCCCGGCCGGCCTGAGCGAGCTGACCCTGACCCTGCCCTACAACGATTTCGAAGCCGCCACCGCGCTGTTCGAACAGCAGGGTGACGACATCGCCGGCCTGATCATCGAACCGGTGGTCGGCAACGCCAACTGCATCCCGCCGCGCGAGGGCTACCTGCAGCACCTGCGCGAACTGTGCACGAAGCATGGCGCGCTGCTGATCTTCGACGAAGTGATGACCGGCTTCCGCGTCGCCCTCGGCGGTGCGCAGGCGCACTACGGCATCACCCCGGACCTGACCACCTTCGGCAAGATCATCGGCGGCGGCATGCCGGTGGGCGCCTACGGCGGTCGCCGCGAGCTGATGCAGCAGATCGCCCCGGCCGGCCCGATCTACCAGGCCGGTACGCTGAGCGGCAATCCGGTGGCGATGGCCGCTGGCCTGGCGATGCTGGAACTGATTCAGCAGTCGGGCTTCCACGCCGACCTGGCCGAGCGCACGGCACGCCTGTGTGCAGGCCTGGAAGCCGCCGCTGCCGACGCCGGCGTGGCGGTGACCACCACCCGCGTGGGCGCGATGTTCGGGCTGTTCTTCACCAGCGAGAAGGTGGAGACCTACGCGCAGGCCACTGCCTGTGACATCCCGGCATTCAACCGCTTCTTCCACGCGATGCTGGACCAGGGCGTGTTCCTGGCACCGTCTGCGTACGAGGCCGGCTTCCTGTCCAGCGCACACGACGATGCGGTGATCGAAGCGACGCTGGCCGCTGCACGCGTGGCGTTCAAGGCCGCCAAGGGCTGATCGCAAAAAGGGGACGGAGGGGATCAAGTCGTTTGTACACAAACGACTTGATCCCCTCCGTCCCCTTTTTTCAACCGAAGACGAACTTGCCCTTCATCATCGCGAAGTGGCCCGGGAACGAGCAGAAGAAGGTGTAGTCACCGCCCTTCTGCAGGCCCTGGGTAGAGAAACGCACACGCGTGGTCTCACCACCGCCGATCACCTTGGTGTGCGCCAGCACGCGCTTGTCGGCCTTCGGCAGGTAGCTGTCGGCCAGGGTCATGCGCATGCCCGCCATCGCCACCGGCTGATAGTCGGCGGTGCGGGTCAGCACCCAGTTGTGGCCCATCGCGGTAGTGGCCAGCTTGCCGGTGTGGCGCAGGGTCAGGTCCACGGCGGTGCAGTCGGCGGCGACCTTGATCTCGCGGCTGCTGAAGCTCATCTGGTCGGTGCTGTCGATGCTCACCGCACACACCCGCGCCATCGCCGACGGCGCCAGCATCAGCGCGCCCAGTCCCACTGCCACCCTCCAAGCCTTCATCGTTGCATCTCCTGCGGATTCAAGCGCCATTCTAGGCAGGCCCCTGTGGCCGCGTCTGCGACCGTCTGTCGCATGGCTGCTCCAGGGTTTCCCGCGTGTTCACTGCAATGGCATGCTCGGCCGATGCGGATCGATCTGTTGCTGTTGGATGTGGATGGCGTGCTGGTGCAGTACCAGCGCGCGCAACGCGTGCTGCACCTGGCCCAGGCGCTGCAGGTTCCGGCGCAGGCCGTGCAGGCCGCGCTGTATGACAGCGGACTGGAAGCGGCGCATGACAATGGCACGCTGGATGGCCCGGCCTATCTGACGCAGCTGGGGGAGCGTCTGGGCACGACTGTCGATGTGGCTGCATGGACCGCGGCGCGGCGGGCCGCCAGCCATCCGCAGGCTGCCGTGCTGCAGCGGCTGCAGGCCCTGCAGCTGCCGATGGCGGTGCTGACCAACAACGGCGCGCTGATGCAGCAGGCCTTGCCCACCCTGCTGCCGGAACTGTTCCCGGCCCTGCGGGAGCGCGTGTTCTGCAGCGCCGGTTTCGGCCTGCGCAAACCCGCACCGGAAGTCTTCCTGCGCACGCTTGAGGTACTCGGCGTGGCGCCTTCGCACACGCTGTTCATTGATGACCTGTTCGCCAATGTGCGCGGCGCACGCGCTGCCGGCCTGCACGCGGAAACCGTGCGCGATGGCCGGGGATTGGGCAAGGTGTTGAAGCGCTATCGGATCGCATGACGCGCTGTAGAGCCGAGCCCATGCTCGGCTCCTGTTGCCTGACATCGCGATGAGCCGAGCGTAGGCTCGGCTCTACAGATGCCTCTGCAGGCTTCAGCGCGCGGCGATGAACGCAGCAATCGCTGCGCGCAGGCGCTTGAGGCCTTCGGCCACTTCTTCGTCGGTGATGTTCAGCGACGGCACGAAGCGCAGCACGTCCGGGCCGGCCTGCAGGGTCAGCAGGCCCTGCTCGGCGGCGTGGTCGAGGATCGCACCGGCCTGGCCGGCAAAGTCCTTGCTCAGCACCGCGCCCAGCATCAGGCCACGGCCACGCACGTCGCTGAACACGCCGAATTCTTCGTTGATGCGCGCAAAGCCATCGCGCAGCGCCTTCGACTGGCGGCTGACATTGGCGGCGATCTCCGCAGAGGCCAGCTTGCGCAGCGCAACGCGTGCGACCGCAGCGGCCAACGGGTTGCCACCGAAGGTGGTGCCGTGCGCACCGAACTGCATGGTTTCGGCCACCTTCGGGCCGGCCAGCATCGCACCGATCGGGAAGCCGCCACCCAGCGCCTTGGCCAGGGTGACCATGTCCGGCACCACGTCGTCCTGCCAGTGCGCGAACAGCGTGCCGGTGCGGCCCATGCCGGCCTGGATCTCATCCAGCACCAGCAGCGCGTTGTGCTGGTCGCACAGCTCGCGCACGCGCTTGAGGAAACCGGACTTGGCCGGCATCACGCCGCCCTCGCCCTGGATCGGCTCCAGCATCACCGCTGCCACGTCACCGGCGGCCATCGCAGTTTCCAGCTGCACCTCATCGTTGAAGTCGATGTAGCGGAAGCCACCGGGCAGCGGCTCGTAGCCTTCCTGGTACTTCGGCTGGGCAGTCGCGGTCACTGCGCCCATGGTGCGACCGTGGAAGCTGCCGCGGAAGGTGATGATCACCCGCTTGTCGGCCGGGCGGCCCTGGCTGGAGGCCCACTTGCGGACCATCTTGATCGCCACTTCATTGGCTTCGGCGCCGGAATTGCACAGGAACACGCGCTCTGCGAAGCGGCTGGCCTTCACCAGCTCCTCGGCCAGGTGCAGTGGCGGCGCGCTGTAGAACACGTTGCTGGTATGCCAGAGCTTGCCGGCCTGTTCGACCAGCGCAGCCACCAGGTCCGGGTCGTTGTGGCCCAGGCCGCACACAGCGATGCCGGCCGCCAGGTCGATGAACTCACGGCCCTGGCTGTCCCACACGCGGGCGCCCTGGCCTCGCTCCAGTACCACCTGGCGGGGCTTGTAGACCGGCAGGTAATAGTGCGAAAGGGAGATCAGCGGATCGGTAGCGGCGGTCATGGCAGTCGGCAGGATTCAGGAATCCCCATTCTCGCGCCGGAACCCCTGCGGCACAATGCGCCCATGCGACCGTTTTCCGCCCCCCAGCTGAACCCCGCCACCGAGACCGGCTGGCGCCGTCGGTGGTTCGACATCATCTACCGCCACGACACCCGCCCTTCGCGCAATTTCGACCTGATCCTGGTGGTGGCGATCGTCGCCAGCATCCTGGTGGTGATGATCGACAGCGTGCAGCACCTGCACGCCGAATGGTCCACCGGCCTGTACATCCTGGAATGGGGCTTCACCATCATCTTCACCGCCGAGTACCTGCTGCGGCTGGCGGTGGTCAAGCGCCCGCTGCGGTATGCGGTGAGCATCTGGGGCATCATCGACCTGCTGTCGATCCTGCCCGCCTACCTGTCGATGTTCATCCCCGGCGCGCAGAGCCTGCTGGTGGTGCGCGCACTGCGCATCCTGCGCGTATTCCGCATCCTCAAGCTGACCCGCTACATCGAGGAAAGTGGCGTGTTGATGACGTCGCTGTGGCGCAGCCGGCGCAAGGTGCTGGTGTTCCTGTTCACGGTGATCACCATCACCATCATCGCCGGTGCGCTGATGTACGTGATCGAGGGTCCCGAACACGGCTTCACCAATATCCCGGCCAGCATGTACTGGGCGGTGGTGACCATGGCCACGGTCGGCTTCGGTGACATCGTGCCGCAGACCGTGCTCGGCCGCTTCGTCACCTCGGTACTGATCCTGATCGGCTACAGCATCATCGCCGTGCCCACCGGCATCTACACCGCCGAACTGGCCAGCACCATGCGTGAAGCCGAACAGGCCGCGCGCCGCGATGCGCGTGGCTGCCCGGACTGTGGGCTGGAAGGCCATGAGCCGGATGCACTGCACTGCCGCAAGTGCGGTGGCAAGCTGCCGGATGCGTTCAACCATTGAGGCATATGCCGGCCAGCGGCCGGCACTACCTTGGGCGCTTACGCAGGGATGCGTGCGCCGTTGCTCATCGCATGCGGTTGCTGGTGGTCACCAGATCGTTGTATGCGGCAAGGATCGTTGACTGCGCTCCCTCCGGGTCGGTGGTGAGCCAACTGCCCGACGCCTTCCGCTCTGCCGCCAGCGCTTCGGCGGTGATCGGCTTGTGCTGCTCCAGGCGCTCGACACCACGTCCCGCGGTACGGACCAGCTTGTCCGCCGAACGCTGCACGTGGCCCCACATCGGGTCGTCCTTGCCGACACCACCGTTCTGGATTTCCGTCACCAGTGCCTGATAGTCAGCCAGCTGCGCGCGCAGCGCCGCGACGTCCGGTGCGTCGTCCTGGAACGCCGAGGCCAATCGCTTGCCGTCGCCCAGCAGGCGAAGGTGGTAGTAGGCCAGCGAGCGCCCTTCGCTTTCCTCGATCTGCTTCAGCTGCGCGGCACGGCGATCGTTCTCGTTCTTTTCCAGCGCCACATCCATCGCTTCGCTGGCCTTGAAGAAATCGGCGTAGGCCTGCATCAGCGGGGCATGCTGGCTGCGCATCCCTTCACCGCCATCACGGCGATAGTCCTCGCGGGTGAAGTAGCCATCGGCACGCTCGACCAGGGTGTTCAATGCCTGGAAGGCCTGCTGATAGTCACGCGCGGGGCCATCCACCGGCAGTGCCGGGGTCTTCGCCAGCGCGTCGGTCAGTGGCTGGCCGCAGTACTCGACGCGGTGCGACAGCACCTTTCCGGGCGAACGCGGCTGCGCTTCCTTGCCGGTCGGGCCGGCTTCGGGGTCCTTCATCCAGCTGGTGTAGGCCTGGAAGCCCTCGTGGATGGGCTGTTCAACGCCGTTGTAGCACTCGATGTAGGCGTTCACCTTCTCCAGCCCGGGGTCGGCCACGCCCAGCCCTGCCGATCTGTTGCAGCCGCTCAGGCCCGCCACAGCGCCGATCAGCAGCAGCGGCGCGATACGCAGACAGGACGTCGTCCTGGTCTCTCGCATGAGTACTGGTGCGCCGGTCACTGGCGGTTGCTCTGGAAAACGAGCGAGTTGTATTCCTGCATCAGCTTGCTGGCCGAACCGCGCGGCGCCATCGACGGCGAATCAAGCATGCGTCGTTCGAAATCGGTGTAAGGCTTTTTCTCGCTGACGCGCTGCAGCCGCTCCTTGCCTTCGCGCCGGAAATTCTCGGCCCCACGTTCGAAGCCTTCCCAGTCCGACTTGCCCGGCTCCTGGTCGGCAACCTTGGCGTGCGCTTCATCGGAAATGCGGTTGAAGGCATCCAGGCGTTCGCGGGCCTTGGCCTGATCGAAATCATCCTCGCTCATCAGATCCATGATGGCCTTGGCCTCCAGCATCATCGCCAGGCGGTAGTACTCGCGCGTGCGTCCCTCAGCCTGCTCCAGCGCCTTGAGCTGCTCGCGCTGGGCGGCGTCGTTCTGGCGCTCCAGCTCGGCATTGAACGTTTCGCTGGCAGCCACGAAATCCTTGAAGGCGGCCATCAAGGGCGCGTGCAGCTGCTTGCCCTTGGCAAACTGGTCGTCTTCGTAGTCCTGGCGATCGTAGTAGTCGTGCGCGTCCTTGCTGACCGGCACCAGCGCTTTCAGCGCCTGCTGGTAATGGCCTGCAGCAGCATCGAGTCCGGCCAGCGCCGGCTTGGCAGCGATCGCCCCGGTCACCGGAGCGTCGCACTGCTTCATGTCGTAATCGCTGATCTCGAACGGTCCGTACACGTGCGTCTCGCGCCCGGTCGGGCCAGCGTCGACGTCCTTGATCCAGCGCGTGTAGGACTGGATGCTGCCGTGGGTCTTCGAATCCAGCGCGTTGAAGCAGCCGATGTAGGCGTTGAGCTTGGCGGTCAACTGCTGCTGTGTATCGGACGGCGCCGCGCTGGTGTCCGGCGTGCCGGAGGCAGCGGCGCCGCCCGCAGCTGCGGGTGCCTTGCCACCGCAGGCGGTCAGGATCAACGACAACGAAGCGGCCAGCGCCGCGACGGAAAGAGTGCGTGACATGTGTTCACATCCCTGTTGAAAACGATTACAGCCACGCATTCTAGCGCAGCAGGCCGAGGGTCGCAGCCCTCGGCCTCTTCCGGCGACGCGTGGTCAATCCAGGAACAGATCCGGCAACAACGGACGCGACGGGTCCACCGCATAACCGGACAGATCGGTAATACCGGCCTGCGCCAGCACTTCATCGTCGATCAGGAACCGGCCGTGGAAGCCGGCCGCTTCGCGCACCAGCACCGCGTGTGCGGCATCGGCCATGATCTGTGGCGTGCGGCAGCCAGCCGCATCCACGCCCGGAATCATGTTGATCGCATCGGTGGCGATGACGGTGCGCGGCCACAGCGCATTCACCGCCACGCCCTGCGGGCCGAATTCCGCGGCCAGGCCCAGGGTGACGAAGCTCATGCCCATCTTTGCCAGCGTGTAGCCGGTGTGCGGTGCCCACCACTTCGGCTCCAGGCTCGGCGGCGGTGCCAGGGTCAGGATGTGCGGGTTCGGCGCCTGCAGCAGGTACGGCAGGCAGGCCTGCGCACACAGGAAACTGCCGCGCGCATTGACCTGCTGCATCAGGTCGAAACGCTTCATCGGCGTATCCAGCGTGCCGCGCAACCAGATCGCGCTGGCGTTGTTGATCAGGATGTCGATGCCACCGAAGGTGTCGACCGTGGCCGCCACCGCCGCCTGCACCTGCTCTTCCTCGCGGATGTCGCACTTCAGCGCCAGGCCCTGCCCGCCTGCAGCCGTCACCGCTTCGGCGGCGGTGTGGATGGTGCCCGGCAGCTTCGGATTCGGCACCGACGACTTGGCCGCAATGGCCACATTGGCGCCGTCGCGCGCAGCGCGCAGTGCGATGGCCAGGCCGATGCCACGCGAGGCACCGGTGATGAAAAGCGTTTTGCCCTGCAGACTGCCCACGTTCCACACTCCAGCGTATGCAATGAGCCGCTAGTATGCCGCGCCGACGCGGAGTTCACCCGCCCTTGACGATACTCGGGCCTCCAGACAACGCACGAGGTCCACGCCATGCGCCGTTCCCGCCTGTTGCTGCCTGCCCTGGGGCTTGTCCTGCTGACCGCCTGCCAGGGCCGTTCGCCGGAACCCGGCAAGGAGCCGCCCGCCGGTGACGCGCCCAGTGCGGAGAAGGCCGCCGCCGACGGCAAGATGCGCTGGAGCGAGGCGGTGGTCTGGGATGGCGACCTCAACGCCTGCCGCCAGGGCGAGAACGCGGCCACCCGGGATTGCCTTCGCGACGCGATGCGCGCCGGTGGCGCCAGTGCCGAGGCCATCACCGCCGCCGAGCAGTTGTCCACCGGCGGTGAGTTGGCCTATGTGACCGCCTGGCACGAGAACGAAGGACTGGGCATTGCCACGGTCGAGTATCCGTTCCGCGCCAACACCAATGAAGGCACCCGACTGGTCGATGCCGGTGGCAAGCGCATCGATGTGGATGCCGTGCAGTTGGACGACACCCTGCGTGCCGACCCCACTGTGCAGGAACTGCTGAAGGCCAACCCGCAAGCCACGCCGTTCGCACCGGCGCAGTCGGCCGGCGCCTCGCCGCTGGAGAACGGTGGCATCCGTTTGCTGTACCGCACGCCGCTGCGCGACTGCCACGCCTGCCCGGATGTGGGGCAGTTGCAGATTGCCTATGACTTCGACGCCAAGCGCAACTTCATTGGCCAGCAGGTGGTGCCGGCGACGCCGTAAGGCCACCGCCCCCTGTAGAGCCGAGCCATGCTCGGCTCATTGAATGCAGCCGAGCATGGCTCGGCTCTACATTTCTATTCCTGGTACAGCACTGCCACGCCATCACCACGGGCAAGCCGTTTCACCTGATCCAACGTATCCACCGCCATCACGGAGTACGTGACCTCCACGCCGGAGTGCAGGCGCCCCTCGGCGGTGTCCTGACCAGGCTCCACAGATATCAGCTTGCGGATTCCGGCGAATCGATAAAGGTACGGCCTACCGTCTTCACCCACCAGGCGGCCGGTCAGATCCTCATACCCGGAAGCAAGCGCTTCTGCATTCTCAAGAGCGTGTTCATCGTTGTCGGCACTGATCAGGTACACGTTCTCATGCACCAGGAACGAGCCCTGGCCTGGGCTCTCGTAATAGAAAATTGCGTGCGCGCAATACCACATGCATCACCTCGATCATTCTCTTGCGGATTGTCCCTGGTTTGGATGTCGCGAGCCTTCTGCTGCCGATGGAATCCACATTCATGCGGCACTGGGCAATGAGCCGTTTAGCCGTTGAGCAGCCCGCGGATCACAAACCGCATCCACGCATGGCGTGGATCTACCGGTACGCCTGCACCTGCTTCTCCAGCAGATGCGGCACGATCAGCCGATGCAACGGCGCAACCGGCAGCATGTACACGCGCCCGAACGCGTTGTGCGTATGCACCACGGTCGCCACTTCCAGCACGTCGCCCTGCCACTGCAGGGCCAGCTGCACACGCAAGTGGCGGTCGTTGTCCTCCAGCACGATGGCATCGTCATCCATCGACTGCAGGGTGAAGATGCCCAGCCGCTGGCCCGGTTGAGGATCTTCGACAACCTGCACCGCCCGCAACGAGCCCAGATGCTTCATGCCGAGCAGGCGCATGCCGTGGTTGCGCAGCGCCATCAGCCCATCGAACCAGCCGGGAATGGTCGCCGCCATGTCGCGGTAGGCCTGCAGTGCGGTACGCCCGTCGCGCCGGGTGGTGGCCTGACAGGCATGCACGAAGTCGGCACCAGGCAACTGCGCACGCAACACATTGCCCGCGCTCGGCGGGCCGGTCACTATCCGCGAAGCCTTCACGGCTTGGGCCCCTGCCCTTCGTTGTCTTCCCAATGCAGGATGCGGCGGGTGACGAAGCGGTAGACCGGCTTGCCGGTAGCAAACCACAGTTCGCGCACCCACGAGGTGCGCTTGAGCAACCGCTTCTCCACCGGCGTAAGCAATTCACGGCAGTACATGCGCTTGTGCTTGAGCAGGTGGCGCAGGTCCTCGCGGGCCAGCAGGCGCATCCAGCGCGAGCGAGGGTTGCCGATCACCGCCAGCTGGAAGTCGATCAGCGCCGGCCGTCCATCTTCAGTGACCAGCCAGTTGGCTTCCTTGGCCAGATCGTTGTGGGCCACGCCTTTGCGATGCAGCTGCTGCAGCAGCCGGCGCGCGGCGCGGAACCAGGCCAGGTCGCCGCGCGGCGGACGCTGGTACATGGCGTCGCCGGCCATGAAGCTGCGATCCAGGTGATGGCCATTCCAGGCCAGCAGCTGCGGCACATCGGCCATGCCGTGGATGTGCTGCAGCGCGCGAGCCTCGCGGCGGGCCAGCCACCATGCAGGCAGCCGCAACCACAGCGGCGTGGCGCCCAGATCTCGGCGCACGAAGGGGCCATCGGGCCCTTTCACAAGGAGGATCCGGCCGAAGGTGTCGGCCTTCAAGGCATGCGGTTGAGCGTCGGGCGTATGTTGCATGGGCCCATTCTAGGCGATGGCACTGGTTGCAAACGGTCACGAAGCGGCTGGGAACCAGTCACCTTCACGCCCCTATAATCGGGCAATGGACTCTTCATGGATCGACGCCACCCTCGCGTGGATTGCCGCTCATCCCGTGTTGGCGGGTGCGGTCATTTTTCTGATCGCCTTCTGCGATGCGGTCATCATTCTCGGCGCGATCGTGCCGGCGCTTCCGTTGCTGTTCGCGGTGGGCGTGTTCATCGGCCTGGGCCAGATCTCCGGGCCGTACGCGGTGGCGGCGGCAGCCCTGGGCGCGTTCGCCGGTGACGGCATCAGTTACTGGATCGGCCGCCGCTGGGGCGACCGGCTGCGTGGCGTGTGGCCGTTCAGCCGCTACCCGCAGCTGCTCGACCGCGGCGAGAACCTGTTCCGCCGCAACGCCTTCAAAAGCATCCTGATCGCACGCTACGTCGGCGCGATCCGCCCATTCGTGCCGGCCATCGCCGGCATGATGAAGATGCCGGCCAGCCGCTACGTGCAGGCCAGCGGCATCGCCAGCATCTCCTGGGCCGTACTGTTCCTGGCCCCGGGCTGGATCCTCGGTGAGGCGTATGACGCGGTGGCCGCCGTGGCCGGGCGACTGGTAGTGGTGGTCGGCCTGCTGGCGGTGATCCTCGGCCTGGTCTGGGCCATCGTGCTGTATGGCTACCGCTGGTCGGCCGCGCGCATGGACAACTGGCTGGCACGCCTGCTGGACTGGTCCAACCGCCACCCCACGCTAGGCCGCTATACCGTCGGCGTGCTTGATCCCAAGCGCCGTGAATCGGTGCCGCTGGCGATGCTGGCGTTGATGCTGCTGGTACTGGGCTGGGGCTGGTTCGCATTGTTGACCGTGGTGGTCGCGCACGGCGAGCCGCTGGCGATCGACCTGCTGGTGCACCAGGCCATGCTGGCGCTGCGTAACCCGCTGGCCGATTACCCGATGGCCGCGCTGGCGTCGCTGGGCGCCTGGCAGGTACTGCTGCCGGCCACCGCTGCAGCGATGGGCTACCTGATCTGGCGCCGGCGCTGGATGGCGGCCGCACATTGGCTGGCCGCCCTCGCCTTCGGCCTGGCGCTGACCATGCTGCTGGGTGCCACCGTGGATGTGGTGCGCCCGGTCGACGCCAGCAGTGGCTTCGGTTTCCCCTCGGTGTCGGTGACCATGGCCACCATCACCTTCGGCTTCTTCGCAGTGCTGATCGCCCGCGAGATGCCCGGCCGCACCCGCGTCTGGCCGTACCTGGTGTCGGGCATCGTGGTCAGCCTGATCGGCTTCTCGCGCCTGTACCTGGGTGCGCATTGGCTGAGCGACGTGATCGGCGGCATGCTGTTCGGCACGTTCTGGCTGCTGGTGCTGGGCATCGCCTACCGCCGCCGCTTCAACCGCTCGTTCTGGGTGAAACCGGTGGCCTGGCTGTTCTACGGCGTCTTCGCCGTGGCGGCCATGTGCTATGCGCCACGTAACATCCCGGTGAAGCTGGAACGCTTCGAGCCGACCCTGCCGGCACCGCAGGCGATGGACATGCAGGCCTGGTGGCAGCACGACTGGGTAACGCTGCCGGCACGCCGCAATGAGTTCGACGACGACCAGCGCTGGCCGCTGGACGTGCAGGTGGCCGGCCCGCTGGCACCGCTGCAGGCGCAGCTGGAAGCACGCGGCTGGAAGCGGCAGGAACAGGCGGGCTGGCAACAGGCGCTGCTGATGCTGGACAAGAACACCGGCGCCGACGAACTACCGGTGCTGCCGGCCACGCTGGACACCCGCGTGGAAGCACTGCTGATGGTGCGCCAGGGCGCGCAGCCGGATGAGCGCTATGTGCTGCGCCTGTGGCCGGCGCCCGCGCAGTTGCAGCCGGGCAGCACGCCGCTGTGGCTGGGCAGCGCGCAGACCCTGCGCTACGAGCGCCACTTCGAATGGATCGGCATGTGGCACCCGCTGCGTGGCGTCGACCCGGCATTGAATGCCGTGAAGGACGCCGTGCAGGACCTGCCGCAGCGCGAGGATGTGCACAGCGAAACCGGGTTGCCGGTGCTGCGGTTGAAGACCACACCGTGATGGAGCCGCCGGGCATGGCCCGGCGCTACCGGAACACGGACGGGTAGCGCCGGGCCATGCCCGGCGGAGGTAGATCCACGCCATGCGTGGATGGCTTCTACGGCATCCAGCCCAGCAACTGCTGCAGTCGCTGGTGCGGGTCGTCCATCTGCAGGAGCTGCAACCGCTGCTGCTCGCTCAGCGGCAACAGCTCGGCCAGCCGCCAGCCGACCCAGCTGGCCTGGTCCAGCAACGCCGGGTTGGCCGGTGCATAGGCTTCACCCGCCTGTTCGATGATGTGCCCCAGCACCGTGGCCAGCAGCGCATGCTGCGGCCGCAGTTCGTCGTCGGGGTCTTCCTCGCACCAGCGCACATCGGCTACCACCAGCCCGTTGTCGCGCACACGGGTGCGCTCGACATGGAAGCGGCGGGTGCCGCGCAGACGCAACTGCAGCACGCCGTCGGCGCCGACATCGAAGTCTTCGATGCGTACCTGCACGCCATACGCGGCCGGCGTTGCCGGGGCTCCCACTTCCTGGCCGTCGAGGATCAGGCAGACACCAAAGCCCTCACCACTGCGGCCGCTGTCGCGCACCAGATCCAGGTAGCGCCGTTCGAACACGCGCAGGCCCACCGCCGCACCTGGCACCAGCGTGGTGTGCAGCGGAAACAGCGGCAGCGAACCGTCGACGCTCATCGGGCCTGCAGCGCGGCAAGGAAGCGGCGCGGTGCGCCGTCGAAGCCACCGTTGGACATGAACACCACGTGGTCCCCCCTGCGCGCGCTGGCCTGCAATTGCGCCAGCAGCGCGTCGGTATCGGGCACCGCGTGCGCTTCGCCACGCACTGCGGCGATCACCGCAGCAGCATCCCAGGCCAGTTCCGGGCGATGCAGGAACACCACTTCATCGGCCAGCGCCAGCGAGGGTGCCAGCGCCTGCGCGTGTGCGCCCAGCCGCATCGAATTGCTGCGCGGCTCCATCGCGACCACGATGCGCGCATCGCCCACCTTGGCGCGCAGCCCTTCCAGCGTGGTGGCGATTGCGGTCGGGTGGTGGGCGAAATCGTCGTAGACGGTGATGCCCTCGTGGCTGCCGATCACTTCCATGCGCCGCTTGACGCTGCGGAAGCGCGCCAGCGCCGGGATCACCTCAGCCGGCGCAACACCCACCGCATGTGCGGCTGCCAGCGCCGCCAGGCCGTTGAGCACGTTGTGGCGGCCCAGCAACGACCACTGCACATCACCCAGTGCCTGCCCGCGGTGGTGCACGCGGAACGCGCTGCCATCGGCAGCCAGCAGTTCCGCATGCCACTCCAGCGATGGATCGAAGCCGAAGCGCTCGACCGGGGTCCAGCAGCCCATCGCCAGCACTTCGGCCAGATGCTGATCCTCACCGTTGACGATCAGTCGGCCGCGCGCCGGCACCGTGCGCACCAGGTGATGGAACTGGCGCTGGATCGCGGCCACGTCCGGGAAGATGTCGGCGTGGTCGTATTCAAGGTTGTTGAGGATGGCCACCAGCGGCCGGTAGTGCACGAACTTGCTGCGCTTGTCGAAGAATGCGGTGTCGTACTCGTCGGCCTCGACCACGAACTCGCGGCCCTGGCCCAGGCGGGCGGAGACGCCGAAATCCTCGGCGACGCCGCCGATCAGGAAACCGGGAGAACGACCGGCGCTTTCCAGCAGCCAGGTGAGGATGGTGGTGGTGGTGGTCTTGCCGTGGGTACCGGCCACGGCCAGCGTGTCGCGGCCCGGCAGCACCTGTTCGGACAGCCACTGGGCACCGGAAATGTAGCGCTGGCCGGCGTCGAGCACGGCCTCAACGGCGGCATTGCCGCGCGAGAGTGCGTTGCCGATCACCACGTCGTCGGTGCCCGGTGGCACGCTGTCGGCGCGGTAGCCCTGGTCCAGGGTGATACCCAGCTGCTCGAGCTGGGTCGACATCGGCGGATAGATGGCCTGGTCGCTGCCACTGACCGTATGGCCCAGTTCCCGCGCCAGGGCGGCCACGCCGCCCATGAAGGTGCCGGCGATTGCAAGGATATGTACGCTGCTCATGACCGAGGATTGTGACCGATGACGGCTGTATAGGGCCAATGTCCGATCCGGGGTAAGACAAGTCCTACACAGGATGTGAGAAAACTCCAATCTTCTGTCAGGGAAATCCCGATAGCGATGTTCTGTGAACCCGGACACAATTCGAACTGCCAGCCGCAGTACCCGAACCGGTCCTACTCCCCAAGAGGCCATCCCCAAGGGAGCTCATGCTGCGGGGCCCTGAGCAAGCCCTCTGCTGGCGCCTATCAAACGACACAGGCCTGGTCCTCGCGGACCAGGCCTGTGTTTTTTGCGCCCGAAGGGCCGGCAGTGCACCGGCCCTGCAGGATCAACCCTTGATCGCCGCCAGGATGCGGGCTTCGATCTCGTCCAGCTCGCCGACGCCATCGACGCGGGCCAGGGTGCCACGGCCGGCGTAGAAGTCCACCACCGGGGCAGTCTGGTCGTTGTAGACCTGCAGGCGCTGGCGCACCGCTTCCGGCGTGTCATCGGCGCGGCCCTGCTCCTTGGCGCGACCGGCGATGCGGTCGACCAGCAGCTCGGTGGCCACGTCCAGCTGCACCACGGCATCCAGCGGCTGGCCGATCTTGGCCAGCAGGCCGTCCATCGCATTGGCCTGGGCCACATTGCGCGGGTAACCATCGAGGATGAAGCCCTTGGCGACATCGGCCTGGGTCAGGCGCGACTCCAGCATGCCCAGCAGGATGTCGTCCGACACCAGGTTGCCGGCATCCATCACCGTCTTGGCCTGCTTGCCCAGCTCCGTGCCGGCGGCGATTTCCGCGCGCAGCATGTCACCGGTCGAAATGTGGGCGATCCCCAGCTTTTCCTTCAGGCGCGTCGCCTGTGTCCCCTTGCCCGAACCGGGCGGTCCCAACAGAACCAATCGCATTGACCTGACTCCAACGTGTTGAAAACAAAGAAGGTTCGCGTCCCGGACGGACCGGTATCGCTGCACCGCAATAGCGCCACTTTACCGCATCCGGGTAATGTCCCTGCAATGTCCCTCCCCCGAGCAGGTAGAAGCATGCGCAACGGTACTCTCCTCTACGCCCAGTCCGGCGGTGTCACCGCGGTCATCAATGCCACGGCGGCAGCGGTGATCGAGCAGGCCCGGGCCAAGGGCATCAAGGTCCTTGCCGCCCGCAACGGCATCCTCGGCGCGCTGCGCGAGGAGCTGATCGACACCAGCAAGGAGAGCGCCGCCGCGATCCGCGCCCTGGCCCATACCCCGGGTGGCGCCTTCGGCTCGTGCCGGGTGAAGCTGAAATCGCTGGACGCCGACCGCGTCCGCTACGACCGCCTGCTGCAGGTGCTGCGCGCGCACGACGTGCGCTGGTTCCTCTACAACGGCGGCAACGACTCGGCCGATACCGCGCTGAAAGTCTCGCAGCTGGCCAAGGCCTCCGGCTACGACCTGACCTGCATCGGCGTGCCCAAGACCATCGACAACGACCTGGCAGTGACCGACACCTGCCCCGGCTTCGGCTCGGCGGCCAAGTACACCGCCGTCTCGGTGCGCGAAGCGGCGCTGGACGTGGCGGCGATGGCCGAGACCTCCACCCGCGTTTTCATCTACGAGGCCATGGGCCGCCACGCGGGCTGGCTGGCTGCGGCCGCCGGCCTTGCCGGCAACGGCGATGACGAAGCGCCGCACATCATCCTGCTGCCCGAACGCGCCTATGACGAGGCGGCGTTCCTGGCCAAGGTCAAGGCCGTGGTCGACCGCGTCGGCTACTGCGTGGTGGTGGCGTCGGAAGGCATCGCCACCGCCGATGGCCGCTTCGTCGCCGATGCCGGTGGCGGCAAGGACTCGTTCGGGCACTCGCAGCTGGGCGGCGTGGCCGCGCACCTGGCTGGCCGGGTCAAGGACCAGCTGGGCCTGAAGGTCCATTGGGCGCTGCCCGATTACCTGCAGCGCTCGGCCCGCCACCTGGCCAGCAGGACCGACTGGGAGCAGGCGCAGGCGGTCGGCAAGGCCGCGGTGCAGCTGGCGCTGAAGGGCCAGAACGGGGTGATGCCGGTGATCGTGCGCAGCAGCGACGCACCGTACCGCTGGAAGATCGAAGCGGCGCCGCTGTCGAAGATCGCCAACCATGAAAAGAAGATGCCCGCCGGCTTCATCCGCCGCGACGGCTTCGGTATCACCGCCAAGGCGCGCGCCTACCTGTCGCCGCTGATCAAGGGCGAAGCGCCGCTGCCCTACGGCGCCGACGGCCTGCCGAAGTACGTCACGCTGAAGAACGTGGCGGTGAAGCAGAAGCTGCCGCCGTTCGAGGGCTGACCCGAAAAAGGGGACGGAGGAACACCATGGCACTGCGTGTTGTTCGATTGGGTACACCACGTGCGCCCGGCGAGGGACTGCGTATCGGTACCGTGCGGCGCCCGCCGCGCGGCGTGCCGCGCAGCGAGTTCGCCCGGCAGGACTGGTATGACGTCTGGTTCCCGACCCTGTCCCCCAGCGCGGAACTGGTGAAGCAGGCGCATGAGGCGAAGACGGCCGCCGACTGGAATGCGTTCTTCCGTCACTACAAGGCCGAGATGAGGGCGCCGGATGCGGCCCACGCGCTGGACCTGCTGGCCGCGATGTCACGGCACAGCGACATCAGCGTAGGGTGCTACTGCGAGGACGAAGCGCATTGCCATCGCAAGGCATTACGCGAGTTGCTGGTAGCGCGGGGGGCGAAGCCGGCCGGAGAATGATGGCGCGCCGCAGTAGATCCACGCCATGCGTGGATGCGGCATCGGTGCCGACCAACGGTCGGCACCCACCTGTATCAATTACAGGCCTTGCCTTCCATCTGCAGCTGCGCGGCGAACATGGTCACCTGCGGAATCTGGCCGGCCGCGGCCTGCTTCTTGGCCTCTTCCAGATAGATGCGCGACTGGCCCTGACCGTCCAGCTCGACCTTGTTGCTCGACGGCAGTCGCCACACGCGCACCACCGCCTGCTGTGCCGGGCATGCTGCGCTGGGCACGCGGATCACATCATTGAGCTTCCAGCCCTTGTCGGCACTTGGCTGTGCCTTGGCGTAGTCGACGAAGCGCGCGCGTGGCTGGCACTGCTCACTGGTCCGCACCGGCGCAAAGCGGTACGGCTCGGCCGCCTGGCCGGTGAAGGCACCTTCCAGGCGCGCGCAGGCCTCGGGGATCTGCCGCAGGGTGTGCACTGCGCCCACTGCCTGGGGAGCGCCCACGGCGCGCTGCAGCTCCGGGGTTTCCGCGGCGAGTGCCGGTACGGCCGGGACCAGGGCGGCAAGCATCAACAGGGACAGGCGCATTGGGAATCTCCTACGGGACTGTGCGCAGGCTTGCAGAGGCTGGCTTAACGGGGTGCAAAGGCCTGCGGCTCTCGAATCTTGCCCCTGGCCCGGCGCCATGCGCCGCGGCTCGCAGGAGCCAGTCGAGCACGGCTCGACTCTACAGTGCGCCGAACGCATACTGCGGGCACCAGGGAATGCTGAACACCGCCATACGTCGGACGACCACCAAGGTCGGTACGGGTTGGTTCCAGGCTGCAGCCCGTCGTCCCCCTCGTGGTGCCGTTCATCGCCACTGGATGCCTACATCCATTCTGCGGAGGGGTCTAATGCTGGAACGTCACGGGCTTTCATTGGCGCTGGGCTGCGCCATTCTCGCGATCCTGTTCGGAATCGTCTCGGCGCGCTGGATCCTGCGCCAACCCACCGGCAATGAACGCATGGTCGCGATCGCCACCGCGATCCAGGAAGGTGCGCGTGCCTACCTCAACCGCCAGTACCTGACCATCGGCGTGGCCGGCGTGGTGCTGTTCGTGCTGGTCGGTGTGTTCCTCAGCTGGTACACCGCGATCGGCTTCGCGGTCGGCGCGGTGCTGTCCGGCGCGGCCGGCTACATCGGCATGAACGTGTCGGTACGCGCCAACGTGCGCACCGCCGAGGCCGCACGCCATGGCATCAGTGCGGCGATGGACGTCGCCTTCCGCGGCGGTGCGATCACCGGCATGCTGGTGGTCGGCCTGGGCCTGCTGGGTGTGGCCGGCTATTACGCACTGCTGCTGCGGATCGGCCTGCCGATGGAACAGGCGCTGCACGCGCTGGTCGGTCTGGCGTTCGGTTCGTCGCTGATCTCGATCTTCGCGCGTCTGGGCGGTGGCATCTTCACCAAGGGCGCCGACGTCGGCGCCGATCTGGTCGGCAAGGTGGAAGCCGGCATTCCCGAGGATGACCCGCGCAACCCGGCGGTGATCGCCGACAACGTCGGTGACAACGTCGGCGACTGTGCCGGCATGGCCGCCGATCTGTTCGAGACCTATGCGGTCACCGTGATCGCCACCATGCTGCTGGGCAGCCTGATGCTGGCCGAGGCGGGCGCCAATGCCGTGCTGTATCCGCTGGTGCTGGGCGGTGTGTCGATCATTGCATCGATCATCGGTGCGCTGTTCGTCAAGGTGAAGCCTGGCGGCTCGATCATGGGCGCGTTGTACAAGGGCGTGATCGTCTCCGGCGTGCTGGCCGCGATCGCGTTCTACCCGATCACCACCGGGCTGATGGCCGACAATGTGCATGGTCCCATCGCGCTGTATGGATGCGCGCTGATCGGCCTGGTCCTGACCGGCCTGATCGTGTGGATCACCGAGTACTACACCGGCACCCAGTACAAGCCGGTGCAGCACGTGGCGCAGGCGTCGACCACCGGCCACGGCACCAACATCATCGCAGGCCTCGGCATCTCGATGAAGTCCACCGCGCTGCCGGTGGTGGCCGTGTGTGCGGCGATCTGGGGCGCGTTCGCGCTGGGCGGCCTGTACGGCATCGCCATCGCCGCCACCGCGATGCTGTCGATGGCCGGCATGATCGTCGCCCTCGATGCCTATGGACCGATCACCGACAACGCTGGCGGCATCGCCGAGATGGCCGAGCTGCCCTCGGAGATCCGCGACATCACCGATCCACTGGATGCGGTGGGCAACACCACCAAGGCGGTGACCAAGGGCTATGCGATCGGCTCGGCGGCGCTGGCCGCACTGGTGCTGTTCGCCGACTACACGCACAACCTGCAGGCCGCGCATCCCGGCCAGGAGTTCCGCTTCGATCTCAGCGACCACACGGTGATCATCGGCCTGCTGATCGGTGGCCTGATCCCCTACCTGTTCGGTGCGATGGCGATGGAAGCGGTCGGCCGTGCAGCAGGTGCGGTGGTGGAGGAGGTACGCCGCCAGTTCCGCGAGATCCCCGGCATCATGCAGGGCACCGGCAAGCCGCAGTACGACAAAGCGGTGGACATGCTGACCCGCTCGGCCATCCGCGAAATGATCGTGCCCTCGCTGCTGCCGGTGGCGGTGCCGGTGGTGGTCGGCCTGCTGCTCGGGCCGCGCGCACTGGGCGGCCTGTTGATCGGCACGATCGTGACCGGCCTGTTCGTGGCCATCTCGATGACCACCGGCGGCGGCGCCTGGGACAATGCCAAGAAGTACATCGAGGACGGCCACTTCGGTGGCAAGGGCAGCGAAGCGCACAAGGCCGCGGTGACCGGTGATACCGTCGGTGACCCGTACAAGGACACCGCCGGCCCGGCAATCAACCCGCTGATCAAGATCATCAACATCGTCGCGCTGCTGCTGGTACCGCTGTTGTAGATCCACGCCATGCGTGGATGGCGGCGCCGAATGGGGTCAGCGCCCTTTCCTGCGGAAAGGGATCCGACCCCATCGTCAATCACCGCCCGCGCAGGAAGAAGGACACCGGCACCATCACGTCCACCGGGTCGCCGGCTACCTCGGCCGGCGGCGCCGGTACCGGGCTGGCACGTCGCACGGTGTCCAGCGTCTCCTGGTCGAGCAACGCGAAGCCACTGCTGCGGCCCAGTGTCAGCCCCGAGACCGCGCCATCCCGGGCCACGGCAAAACGCACGTAGACCACGCCCTGATGGCGCAGCCGCTCGGCCTGGCGCGGATAGCGCCGATGCTTCTGCAGATGCCCGAGCAGGCGCCCCTCCCAGGTGGCCTCGGCGCGACTGCGCTCGCCGGCGGTGGTCTGCGGTGCGGTGTAGCGTGCGGCCGCGTCGGCCGCCACCTGCGGCGGTGCGCTGGTCTGCGCGACATTGGCCTCGGCGGTGTCCGGCGAGGGCGTCGGCTCCGGCGTACGCGGCGGTGGCAGGTCACCCTGCGGCTGCACCGGTGCCTTGGGTTGCTCACGCAGGGCCGGTTTCGGCGCCTGTCGCTGCTGTTGCTGTTGCAGCGGCCCAGTGGCAACCTCGCGCGGCGGCACCGGAGGCGCCTGTGCCATCGGCGCCAGCTCCAGCATCAATGCAGCGGGCGGCGCTGCGGCGGCCACCGCCGGTGCGCGCGCCGCCCACCAGCAGGCCACGCTGACCAGCAACGCATGCACCAGCAGCACGATCGCCAGGCTGGTCGCCCAGCGCCGCAGTCCGCTCATCGCGCGCCCTGCTCCAGTCCAACCAGTGCCACCTTCAGGTAGCCCGCCGCACGCAGCGCATCCAGCGTTGCCATCAGTTCACCGTAAGGCACGCGGGTATCGGCACGCAGGAACAGGCGTTGCGAGGTGTCACCGTGGGTGGCTACCTGCAGCGCAGCGGCCAGCCCGTCGCGTGCCACCGCCTGCTCGCCGACACGCAGCGACAGATCGGCCTGCACGGTCACGTACACCGGCGCCTGTTCCGGCGGCGTGGCACTGGCACTGCTGGCCGGCAGCTGCACCGGTACCGACACGGTGGCCAGCGGTGCCGCCACCATGAAGATGATCAACAGCACCAGCATCACATCGATGAAGGGCGTGACGTTGATCTCGTGCGATTCTTCCGGCGTGTCGTCGCGGTCGGACGCGGTCCTGATGGCCATCGTCGCCTCTCAGTGCACCGCACGCAGCGACGCCGCTGCAGCGCGTGGAACGGCGCGGTCGAGATCGCGCGAGACCAGCTGCTGAACGGCGGCCGACAGATCACCAAGCAGCCCTCGCAGGCCGGCCAGCACACGGCTGAAGTGGTTGTAGACCAGCACTGCGGGAATCGCCGCGACCAGGCCGAGTGCCGTCGCCAGCAGCGCCTCGGCGATGCCGGGCGCAACTACCGCCAGGTGGGTGGTGTTGCTGTGCGCGATGCCGATGAAACTGTTCATGATGCCCCACACCGTGCCGAACAGGCCGACAAAGGGCGCCACCGCGCCGATGCTGGCGAGCACACCGATTCCGCGCCGCTGCACGCGCGCGGTCTCCAGCTCGATACGGTCCAGGCGCGAGGCGATGCGTTCCTTGATGCCGTCGCGCCCTTCCAGATCCTGCGACAGGCGCAGTTCGGTGCGGGCCGCATCCAACATCGCCAGCGCAGTGCCCTGCTGCACACTGGCATCGGCGCTCTCGCCGGGCAGGCTCGGCGCCTGCAGCAACAGCGCGCGCGCCGCCCGCAGCTGCCGGGCCTGGCGGGCCAGCTCCCAGCCCTTGGCCAGCAGCACCGTCCAGGTGGCCAGCGACGCCAGTACCAGCGCGATCATCACGGCTTTCACCACCACGTCGGCGGCCAGGTACATGCCCCACGGGGTCAATGCGGGGGCGGCCACAGGAGCCAGGTCAGCAGGCAGCATCGTCTCGGTTTCCATCAGCATCAGGGGTCGCTGCGCGACGACGGGCCGCGCGCGGATCATGGGCGTCGTCCACTTCCACGACCGGATTGGGCTCCAGCCGTGGTGCGGGTCGACTGAGCACGTAGCCGGCGCTGACCGCGAAGAACAGGCCCACGCCCAGCAGAAGACGCCACGACGGGTGCGCACCCCAGCAGAACAGGGCAAAGCCCACCGCCATGCCGGCACTGGCGAACGCCTTGCCCTTGCGCGACACCGCCCCCTGCTCACGCCACAGCCGCAGTGACGGGCCGTAGCGCGGATGTGCCAGCAGGCGCTGCTCGAACTTCGGCGAGCTGCGTGCGAAGCAACCCACGGCCAGGATCAGGAAGATGGTGGTTGGCATCACCGGCAGCAACGCGCCGATTACCCCGAGGCCGACCATCACCCAGCCCAGCGCGAACCAGAGCCAGCGCATCAGCGTTGCGCCTGCGGGCGCGCGCCGTGCATCAGGCGAATTCCACTTCGACGTGGCCGTGCACGCTGCGGAACGCGGCATCGGCTGCGTCGATCACCTGCTGCTCCTGCTCGGCACTCAGCGGCACCGCGTCCAGCGCGGCGGTGAACTCACGCCAGTGGCGCGCCGCACCATCCGGGTGCGCGGCCAGGTGGCGGGCGCCGAAGTCACGGTCCAGCCCGAGCTTGGCGGCCATCTTGTAGAGAATGGTGCCGCCGAGGTTGGAACCTTCGGCTACGTACAGCCAGCCAAGGGCGGCCGGCAGCGCCAGGTCCGCGGGCAGCGCGTCGATGTCCGATCCTGGCAGGGTCTGCTCCAGGTCCTGCAGGTCGCGCGCGACCTGGGCCAGGCGGCGGCGCTCACCGAGATCGGGCAGCAGTGCGTCGAGCGCAGGGTTGGCATACAGCGCGTCGATGCTGCGGTGGAAGCGGTACTGCACGCGCAGGAAACGAGCGAAATTGCTGCGGTCGGCGAAGATGTCGCCGGCCATGATGCGCTTGTCCAGGGCACCGTGGCTGTCGCGGGTGGCGGCCTTGAGCCGCAGGCTGCGGCTGTCTTCGGGAGCGATGTGTGCGTTCATGGGGGATGCCAAGGGGGTCGTCGTGCTGTAGACGTTCGCCGCGGGGCTTTCCCCAAGGCCGTGTGCGCCGATAATGGACCATCCCTTCTTCCAGCAGGAACCGATGATGATCACCACCGAACCGCGCATGACCAACCTGTTCCTGCAGCTGGGCCTGGACGCCAGCGCCGAGGCCATCGCCCGTTTCATCCGCGAGCACCAGCTGGCCACCGACGTTGAAGTGGTCGAGGCGCCTTACTGGAACGATGCCCAGCGCCAGTTCCTGTCCGAATCGCTGCAGGCCGATGCGGCATGGAGCACGGTGGTGGATGAGCTGAACGAGTCACTGCACGAAGATGCGGTGAAGGCTTCGACCGGGCTGTAAACAGACGCCGGGCATGGCCCGGCGCTGGCGATCACACGGCGGAAGCGGTGCGGCCCTAGGTCCGCACCTACCGAGGGCGGTCGGAGCCCGATGGGGTCAGAGCCCTTTCCTCAGGAAAGGGATCCAACCCCACCACCCATCCGCGACCGATCAATACTTCCAGGTCAACGCCAGCCGCGCGGTGCGGCCCGGTGCCGGCATCACGCCCAGCGCCAGCGGGTCCAGGTAGTAGCGGTCGGTCAGGTTGTCCACGCCCGCTTCCACCGACAACTGGTCGTTGAAGCTCCAGCTGGCAAACAGGTCCACCAGCGTGGTTGGCCGGTACAGCTGCTGGATCGCCGACAGGCCCACGTTCCAGTCCTTGTCCAGCTTGCTGATCGGGCCGGCGTTGTGGACCACGCGGGTGCCGAAGGTCAGGCGCTCGTCGAACAGGCGCGAGCCCAGCGTCAGGTTGACCATGTAGCGCGGCGGATTCTGTGTATTGGTGTACGACCCCTCGAATCCGCCGTCCACGCAGTCCGGCGTGTTGGCCAGTTCATCGTTCTTGCGCTGTGCACCATAGGCGCGGCGCTCTGCGGCGATGTCCGGCGCGCAGGTCTTGGCCTTGAAGTAATAGTGCGCGGAAAGATCGGCAAACACCTTGCCGCTGTCATAGCTGGACTGGAACTCCATGCCCGAGACCTTGAACTGGTCGACGTTGCGGATCAGGCCCGCCGACAGCGTGCGGTAGTCACGGGTGATCAGGTCGTCGATGCGGGTATCGAAGTACGCCAGCTTCAGCGCCAGGCGGTCGCCAGCGGTGAACAGGTCGTAGCGGATGGTGCTGGCACCGATTTCCCAGCTGCGCGCACGCTCCGGCTTCAGCTCGCCCACCGGCTTGGCGGCAGTGAACAGGCCCAGCGTGGTCTCGAACAGGCTCGGCAGCTTGGTGCCTTCGGCGTACTTCACATAGACCATGGTGTCTTCGCTGAAGCGATAGGCCACGCTGGCCGTCGGCGAGAACGCGGTGTCACGACGGCGGATCGGCTGCGACCACGTCCAGCTGACCGGCACTTCCAGGTCCTGCGGCTTGCCGGCGTCGTAGAAGTTCCAGCCACCGATGTCGCCCACCGTGCCCTTCTTGTACGGTGAGGCCAGCAGTGATTCCTGGGTGAAGTTGCCGTTGGCGTCCGGGTACCAGTTCAGCAGCGCGATGCGCTTGGCCCGCCACGACGGCAGCGCCGGGTTGCCATTGAGCAGTTCGGTGTAACGGTACTGGCCCTGTACCTCATAGGCGTCGGGCGTGGCCAGGCGGTTGCGGTCATGCACATCCACGCGGTTCCAGCGTCCGCCGGCCAGCAGTTCCCAATGCTCATCGGGCTGCCACTTCAGCGAGGCCACGGCACTGTATTCCTTGCGCTCGGCGTTGCGCAGGAAGCGGTTGTTGACCAGATCGTCGTGCATGACCGGCCCCGAACTGCCCGGCGCGATGTCTTCGTCGCTGTAGGACAGGCCGTAGTCGAAGGTGAACGCACCAGCACGAGTGTCGAACTTCGAGGTGTTGCTGGCATCCAGGCCGAAGCGCTTCTGTCGCAGCGGATTGCGGTAGGCATCCTTGTAGCCGGGGTCGCCGCTGAAGCTGGGCGCGTCATACCACTCGGTGCGGCGGTCGAAGTACCACGGGGTGATGCCGGTCAGGCTGTTGTACATCACGCTGTCGGTATCGGTGTATGTGGCGTTGACACGCAGGTCGACCAGATCGCTGTCCGGATTGAAGCGGTAGCGCAGGGTGTAGCTGTCCATGTCGACATGGCCCGGGTCCCACTGCGGAATGCGATCGCGGTCGACGCGGATGATCTGCGAGGCCATGATCTCGCCGGCGGTACCTTCGTAGCGGCGGTAGCCCGCTTCCAGCGTCTGCGCATCGTCGATGCGCCAGGTGCCCTTGAGCAGCGCCGACTTCGAACGCGACGAGGTGTTGAACACTTCGGTACGCGGCGGATTCAGCGGTGCCAGCGTGCGACGGGTCTGCGGGAAGTCGTCGTAACCGTGCTTGCCGGAGAAATAGTTGCCGTTGTCGCGGTAAGCATAGGCGGCGACCAGATCGAAGCGGTCCCAGTGACCGGCTGCGGCCACGTTGAAGAACTGGCTGCCGGTGGCGCTGCGGTCGGAACGCGGCGCGGCGCTATAGGACGGCAGGTTGTTGGCGCTGGCGTTGGCCAGGCCGCCACGCACGCGTACGCCGAAGTCACGGCCTTCGCGCAGCACGTCACCGATCTTCAGCGTCTCCATCTCGACCACGCCACCGATGCCACCGGAGGCGTTGGCCTGCAGGCTCGGGCCCTTGGTGATGGTCAGGCTGGAGATCAGGTCCGGGTCGAGGTAGGTGCGCTGTGACTGGCCGGCATAGCCGCGGTAGGTGTCCATGCTGGACTGGCCGCCATCGATGATCACCGGCACGCGGCCCTGGCCCTGGATACCACGGATGTTGACGTCGAACCCATTGCCCACGCGCGGGTCACCGGCGGTGACACCGGCCACGCCCTTGACGATGTCGCCGTTGGAAGTGCCGCGGAAACGTTCCAGGTGCGTGCGGCTGAGCGTGGTGGTGGAGCCCACACTGCGATAGCTGTCGAGCAGGCGCGCCTCGTCGCTGGTCGCGCCACTGTCGACGCGGTCGCCGGCCACGCTGAGCGTGTCGGTGACGATCACACCGCTGTCGGCCTGCACCGGCGTCGCCGCTTCCAGAGTGACTGCATCTGCGCTGACGCGGCGCACCGCCAGGCCACTGCCCTGCAACAGCTGCTGCAGCGCCTCGTTGGCCGGCAGGCTGCCCTTGACCGCACGCGAGGTTACGCCCTGGGCCAGGGTGGCCGGATACACGACCTGCACGCCGGACTGGCGCATATAGCTGCGCAGCGCTTCATCCAGCGGCTGCGCTGGAATGTCGAAGCGCTGCACGGCAGCGTGGTTGCCGGTGGCGCCCTGTGCCAGCACGGACGGTGCGGCGCTGGCCAGGCCGGCGGCCAGCAGGGCGATGCACAGGCGGGACGGGCGCAGCGCGCGGCCCGGGCGGTGGGAGTCGAACATGGGGAACCTGTCAGGTAATCGGTGCCGCAGGCGCGGCGTCATCCGCAACACGGGCGGACACGGCGACGTACGTGGCGGCGGCGGGTACGTTCGCGGGGTAAGACGGTTGGGCGCGCGGCAACCCCAAGAGCGATTTGCGGTCGCGACAGGTGCCGACCGGCCGGTGATCGTGGTGGGTGCCGACCGTTGGTCGGCACACTGGGACCTTCATCCACGCAGGGCGTGGATCTACTGGTGAACGATGGCGACGCCGAGCGGCAGACGGGTGACCTGCAGACCTGCTGTTGCGGCCAGTGCATCCAGCGCCTGCTCCGGGCGATCGATGCGCAATGCGGCACTCACTGCGGGTAGTCGCGACAGATCGCCGCGCACGAAGGTCGGGCCGGCGCGGTAACGCCCCACCCATTGCACGGCGTCGGCGACGCTGGCCTGCTCCAGCAGCAGCTCGCCCTGCCGCCACGCGCCGACGCTGTCGGCAGCCACATCCCGCAGACGCGTCACGCCGCTGTGCTCGCCATAGACCGCACGCTGGCCCACCTGCAGATAGGTCCAGCCACCGTCGGCCGGGCTGGCCACGCGCACCCTGCCCTGCCCGACCTGGGTTTCAACCTGGTCATCGCCGCGCGCGACGGTGAACGCGGTCGAGATGTCCTCGATCACGCCGTTGCCCGCACGCACGCTGAAACGTCGCTGCGCATCCGGGCTGACCTCGAACCAGGCACGCCCGCGCAGCAGCTCGATCTCGCGTGCATGTGCATTGAAGCGCACGGCAATCGCACTGTCCGCATCCAGCACTGCGCGGCTGCCATCGGGCAATTGCACGTTCTGCACGACGTGCGTGCTGCGATGGTCGGCCTGCAGCCGCAACCAGGCCTCCGGCCATGCCACCAGCATCGCCAGCGCGGCTGCAGCGGCCATTGCCCAGCGCATTCGATGCGGCCGCGGGCGTTCGGCGGGCCGGACCTGCGGGCGTGGCCCGACACTGCGCCACAGCGCGCGCTCGTGTTCGAAGGCGCGTCGGTGCCCCGGTTGTGCCAGCCAGCGCTCGAACTCGTGCATGCGCCCTTCGCCGATGTCACCCGAGGCCAGCCACGCGATCCAGCCCCGGGCCTGTTCGGCCAGGGCATCGTCATTGGCGGCGGGCAGCGTGTTCGGCGGGCTCATCGGCTGGCGGACAGGCGCATTCAAGCGCGGGCGGAGGAACTAGACCGCATCCACGGTCCAGTGATCAAGACGTTTCAGCGAGGGCCAGCCCCAAGCCGGGGCCATCATCGGCCGCTGCGTGCCCAGGCCAGGCGCTGCAGGGCGGTGCGCACATGGTTCTCGACGGTCGTCACCGACACCCCGAGGCGGCGGGCGATCTCGGCCTGGGTCAGGCCCTGCAGGCGGTTGAGCCGGAAGATGGTGCGGGTCGGCTCCGGCAGGTGCCCCGCCGCATCGAGCACCCGCTGCAGTTCGTCCTGTGCCATGGCCTGTTCCTCGGTCGAGATGACCTCGTCCGGCCCCCACAGGTAGTGGTCGGCCAGCAGCCGGTTGCGCCGGGTCGATTCGCGGCCGTGGTCGGTGGCCAGGTTGGCGGCCAGCCGGTACAGATAGGCCCGCGGGTTGTCGATGGCCTGGCTGTCGTCGACCCCACGGGCCTTGAACCATACGGCCTGGATCACGTCCTCGGCACCATTGTCTCCGCCGAGGATGCGCTGCACCCGGCGCAGCAGTGCCGGCCGCTCACGGATCAGCAGTTCGGTAAGGGAGGCGGCATTGGAGGACATGCGCGGAACCGGGACGACAGACGGAAGGCGCCGCGCATGCTACTCCGTTAATGAGAATCAGTCACGTTCGCATCAGTGGATGCAGCCGGTCAGCCCGTCATAGACGCTCTCCGACGTGCCGGGCAACGGATCATGCAGCGGATTACGGGCCGCCAGCGCCGCATGGAAGTCCTCAACGGGGGTGCCAGGCACCAGCGGCAGCCGGCACAGCCAGGTCGGTTGCCGGGCCACGATCGCACCGTCGTTCCGCGACACGGCCAGGTCACTGGCGGCAAATGCCCAGAGGCACTCACGCACCGTGCCGCGCACCGCATCCACTGAACACCGCAGGCGCAGCGCCCGGATGTCGCTGTACTCGCCCTCGCAGAAGGTGTCGCCGCAGATCCTCTCGAAGCCATGCTGCAACCGCCCTTCCAGGGCAAAGAAGCGGTCCCAGTTGGCTTCCTGGTGCGGGTAGTCGATCAGGTCCACGTAGGGAAAGGCCTGGGCGGCGGGCGCGATCAGCAGCGCGCAGAACAGGCCGAGTGACAGGGCGGATGGTTTCATGCGGGAACCCTCGGGTAGGTGCATCCAGCCTGCGCGCGCACGCCGCCCGGCCCCATCGGTCAACCCCGGCCCGCCGGGTCGGCGCCTTCCACGCCCTGCCGTCGGCCCCCTCCCCTGCACAGCGCCCGGCAAAGGCATAAAATGGGGGGCTATCCGTCTATATCCCCCACCTGGAGCACACCATGGGTCTGGAACTCGTCTCGCCCGGCAAGAACCCGCCGGAAGAAATCAACGTCATCATCGAGATCCCGAAGGACTCGGAGCCGGTGAAGTACGAAGTGGACAAGGAAACCGGCGCGATCTTCGTCGACCGCATCCTGTCGACCCCGATGCGCTACCCCTGCAACTACGGCTACGTGCCGAGCACCCTGTGCGGCGACGGCGATCCGGCCGACGTGCTGGTGGTGCTGCCGCTGCCGCTGGTGCCGGGCTCGGTCGTGCGCTGCCGTCCGGTCGGCGTGCTGAAGATGAGCGATGAGGCGGGTAGCGACGAGAAGATCCTGGCCGTGCCGGTGTCGAAGATCTTCAGTGGCTACGCCCACGTCGAAGACATCGCCCAGGTCTCGAGCCACTGGCTGGAGCGCATCGGCCACTTCTTCGAGCACTACAAGGACCTGGAGAAGGGCAAGTGGGTCAAGCTCGACGGTTGGGGCGGCGCCGCTGAGGCCAAGCAGATCCTGATCGAGGCGCACCAGCGCCATCTCGACAGCAAGGCCTGAGCCTGAACCAGATCGCTCCGGCGGCACCCCGCCGGAGCGATGCGGGTCACGTTTCATGACGACGGCACATCACTCTTGCCGCCGTATTAGGTAAATTGCGTCACTTCACACGTCGTCGACATCCATCGTCGAGACAGCCAGGGGAATGTGTCGTGCGTATTCTGCTTGTTGGGGATGCAGCCAGCCTGCCGGCTGAGCTGACCGAATTCATTGCCGATCTTGGGGAAGACTGGCAGCCGCTGACCGCCACCGATGGCCAGACCGCGATGACCGCGGTGGCCACGCAGGGCGTGGATGCGGTGATCGTCTGCCCGCAGCTGCCGGATCTCAATGCCACCACGCTGCTCGGCCAGATCCGGACCTTGCGCCCGGAAACCATCCGCATTGCGCTGGTGGACGCCCAGCACGGCAACCGACCGCCGCCGGCACGCCTGATCGGCGTGGCCCACCGCTTCCTGCCATTGCCGCTGGCACCGGAAGTGTTGCTGGAAGCGCTGACCAGCCTGGAAGAGCTGCGCGAAGTGCTGGACAGCCCGCGCCTGCGCGATGCCATCGGCCGTATCGAGAAGCTGCCCTCGCCGCCGCACCTGTACCTGAGCCTGACCCAGGCACTGGAACATGACGACGACGCCGACAGCGCCGACGTCGCCAAGCTGGTGGCCGCTGATCCGGCGATCGCGGCCAAGGTGCTGCAGCTGTCGAACTCGGCATTCTTCAGCCAGGGCCGCACCATCGCCGACCTGCGCACCGCCGTGACCCGCCTCGGCCTGTCGACGCTGCGCGATCTGGTACTGGCCAGCGAGGTGTTCTCGGCACCGACACTGTCCACGGCCGAGCGCAATTCACTACAGCAGCGCGCCCTGCTCGCCTCGCGGCTGGCGGCACGCCTGCTGCCCGAATCCAGCGCCGAACTGGGCGCGACCGCCGCGCTGCTGGCCGACATCGGCCTGCTGCTGCCCGGCGTGCGCAACGAGCGCAGCGAACCGTCGCTGGCCGGTGACACCCGCCCGGGCCACGCCGAAGCCGGTGCCTATCTGCTCGGCCTGTGGGGCCTGCCGATGCCGATCATCGAGGCGGTGGCGTTCCATCTGCAGCCGCAGCGTGCCAATACGCGCAGCTTCTGGGTGACCGGCGCGGTGCACGTGGCACTGGCACTGGTCAATGGTGATCCGGTGGACGAGGACTACCTGCAGCGCGCAGGTGTTCTCAACAGGCTGCCGCAGTGGCGGGAGCATGCCAATGCGTTGATGGGACTGGTGCCCAGCGCGGTCTGAGCCGTCAACGCAGGAAGAACCTCGAAGGCGCGCCCAAGGGCGCGCCTTTTTTTGCATCAGCGCGCGCCGCAGGCATCCTGCACGCAGTGGCGATACTGCAGATCGCACAGGACCTTCGACTTGCCTGCAGCCAGGCACTCCTGACGCAGCTCCTCGCAGTACAGCCCGCCCCCACAGACGCCACCGGTCTGGGCGAACACCGCACCCACCAATGTTGCATAGATCAGTGCAGCAGCAGACAGTTTGTGCAACAGCGTGCTCTTCATCGCTCTCCCCATGTGCAAGTGTCCGCAAGTGGACCCAGCAACTGTGTTGATTACGACACGACGGGAACGTGACTTCCCTCACCTTCCAAGATATTTCGGAATTCCCCTACAAAGAAAGAGGGCGGACCTTGCGGTCCGCCCTCCCGGTACTGCTATCGCACTTCGAACTATCAGAAGCGCTGGGTGTACTTCATGTACAGGAAGCGACCGACGTCGAAGCCACCGTAGTAGGCGAAGCTCGAGTTCGGCTGGGTGAACATGATCGGACCCTTGTGGTCGAACACGTTGTTGGCACCCAGGGCGATCGTGGCATCCCACGGCGCCTTCCAGCTGACCTGCAGGTCGTGGAAGGTGTTCGAGCCCGTCTTGCGCAGCGGGGACTTCTCGCCGTTCTGATAACGGTCGGCGACGTCGCAGGGACGGTTGGCCACGCAGGCTTCGTTCATGCCCGAGTAGTAACGCGCCATGTAGGACACGCCGAAGTCACCCTTCGACCAGGTAACACCCACGTTCGAGCGCAGACGGAACAGGCCGGCTTCGCCGACACGGCCGATGGTGATGTTGTTGCCATCAGCATTCTGGCCCTGCTCGTCGTACTTGGACAGGTAGCTGGTCTGCCAGTCGATGTTGAACTGACCGATCGCCAGTTCCGGCAGGCGGTACTTGATACCCAGATCGTAGCCCTGGGTCTCCATCTGGCCCAGGTTGGCCAGACCGTAGGTCATCGCGGAGATGTGGCCATCGCCAGCACGCGTGTGACCGGCGCAACGGGCCGAATCACCCAGCACGTAGCAGTCGCGCAGGATACGATCGACGCTGTCGGCGATGATCATGTCGCTGATTTCGTACTTGTACCAGTCCAGCGAGATGTCCAGGCCCTGTACCCAACGCGGGCTCCACACCACACCCACGGTGGTGCTCTTGGAGGTTTCCGGCTTCAGCGCGGAGTTGGAACCGGAAATGAACTGGTCCGGGGTAGCGCACGGGGTCGAGGTGCAGGGAACAAGGCCCTGGCCCAGCTGCGTGTAACCCACCGGCACGCCACGCGAGGAGCAGGCACCGTTGCCATTGACCGAGCCCGGAGCGGTGACGCCGCAAGGATCGGTGTAGGACTCGAAGCTGCTGCTCAGGCCACCGTACAGATCGTCGATGGTCGGGGCACGGAAGCCTTCAGCCCAGGTGCCACGGACCAGCAGCTCGTCCAGCGGACGCCAGGTGAAGCCGAACTTGGAGTTCAGGGTGTTGCCGAAGTTGCTGTAATCCGAGTAACGGGTCGCAGCATTCAGGGTCAGCTCTTTGGCGAACGGCATGTCGGCGAGGACCGGCACGTTCAGCTCCAGATAGACTTCATCCAGCGAGTAGTCACCTTGGGTGGTCTGCTTGCCCAGACCGGTGGACTCACCCGACTGTGCGAAGGCGTCCGGCGAGAAGCGGCCTTCTTCCTTGCGGTGCTCCACACCCACGGCGAAGCCCAGATCACCGGCCGGCAGGGTCACGATCGAACCGGACAGGTTGGCGGTGAAGCTGGTGGTCTTGGTCAGACCGGTATCGGTGAAGTACGGGAACAGGAAGGCCTGGGCAGCCGGGTCGGACAGCGAGCCATTGCCTGCAACGCCGTACGGCAGCAGCGGGTTCCACGGACGGCAGTTGCTGGTGGCCAACGGGTCAGCCATGCTGGTGCCGCAACGGGCCACGCCGTCCGCACCAACGAACGAAGCGCCCAGCGCCTGGCGCGAGGCGATCAGGCTCATGTCGCCGTGACCGGTCTTGGTCGATTCGTTGCGGTTCCACAGCGCGCCGACGTCCCAGTCGAAGGTCCTGCCAGCGAACTCGAAGAAGCCACTGACGCTCGGCGCGAAGCGCAGGGTCTTCAGCTTGCTTTCGGTGGTACGCGGCATTTCCCACAGACGGCGACGGAAGGTCAGGTCCTGATCGGTCGGGTTGAACGCGCTGTCCTTCGACAGCGGGGTATCGAACGAGGCCGACTGGTACGGGTAACCGGCGATCTGCTGGTTGGTGGTGCGCTCGTTGTAGATCACGTCCGCATTGAACGCGATCGAGTCGGTGAAGTCGTAGTTGCCGTTGACGTACAGCGACTTACGCTCGATGCCGGTCTGCACCATCATCTGCTCGTTGGCATTGACGGCGTCAGCACTGGTTTCCAGACGGTAGTCGCCACGCTTGGTCGGGTCGCCACCATCACGCAGGGTGTACCAGCGCTGGTCGTTCGGACCGATGTAACCGGGCTCACCCTTCTTCAGGTCGGGGGTCACGCACGGGTCGCAGAAGCCACCCTTCTGGTTGATCGGGCTGGCGCCCGAACCCGGGTAGTTCGGGCCGGCGTTGCCGTCACGGCTGAACCAGCGGTCCTTGGCCCACACCGGATCCTGCTTGGAGTACTCGGCGGCCAGCGTCACGCCACCACGCTCACCTTCGCTGCCGAGGGTGAACGAATAGGTGGTGGTGTCGCCGTCGCCCTTGCCGTACTGACCGACATAGACACTGGCTTCAGCACCGTCAAAGCGCTTGCGGGTGATCACGTTGACCACGGCGGCGATCGCGTCCGAACCGTAGATGGCGGAGGCGCCATCCTTCAGGATTTCGATGCGCTCGATGGCCGACATCGGGATCTGGCTCAGATCCTGATAACCCGACGTGGTAGCGCCCAGGCGCTTGCCATTCATCAGCACCAGGGTGCGCTGGGCACCCAGGTTGCGGATGTCGACGTAGTAGCCGCCGACGTTTTCGCCGGAAGCCAGCGATTCCGAGCGTGAGATGGCCGGGGAACCGGCCGAGGTCAGGTTCTGCAGGACGTCAGCAACCGAGGTGTAGCCCTGCTTTTCCAGGTTCTCACGGCTGAGGGTAACGACCGGCTGCTGGGTTTCGACTGCAGCGCCGCGGATGCGCGAGCCGGTGACCGAAATGCGGTCCAGGTCGGTGGTGCCCTTTGCTTCCTGAGCCGAAGCAAAGGCCGGCGCCAGCGCCAGCGCGATGCCGGCCGGCAGCAAGCCGAACCGCACTGCGGGATTACGAACGTTCATCTATCTCTCCAAGGTACGTGTTAGCAGCGTGTTAAAACACCCCAGCACGTTACGATTGCGTTGCAGCGCTGTATTTGCGCGAGCCAACCGGAGACTTTGCAGATTGTGGCGGCAGCAAGCCGCCGTTTTCCCTGAAGCGCGATGCCGACTGGCCGTAGCGGGCGCGGAACGCACGCGCGAAGCTGCAGCAGTTGTCGAAGCCACTGGCCGCAGCGACCTCGCCAACCATCATGTCGGTGTCACGCAGCAGGTCGGCCGCCCTTTCCAGGCGCAAACGTGCTGAAAGCGACTGCGGGCTTTCCTCGTACAGGCTCTGGAAGGTCTTGGAGAGATACCAGCTGGAGAAGTTGGTCAGCTCGGCCAGTTCACCGATGCGCACCACGCGGTGGCTGTTGCCTTCCAGGTACAGGCGGGCACGCTGCATGCGGCCGAATACCTGGCGCTTGCGGCTGCGCGAGCGACCCGGGCAACGCTGCACGTTGTCGGCCAGCCCACGCTGCAGGCCCGCCAGATGCAGCAGCAGCGGGCGCAGTGCCTGTGCCGGCTGGCCACTGGCCAGCGCATCGCGCCACAGGCGCAGCGCAACGCGGGCATCGCCACGGCTCATGCGGCCACGCCCGGCGTACAGGCCGCAGTCGGCCATCTCGGCCAGCACGCGCAGTGCTTCGACAGTCAGGTTCAGGCCAACGCACAAGCCGTTGCGGCCTGCCTGCACCAGCGGCCGCGACTCCTTCTCGAAGGCGATCCACTCGCCCTGGCGCAAGCGGAAGCGTCCTTCCTTGGCTTCCACCCAGGAGCTGCCGCGCACCTGCATCCACACAGTGAAGCTGCTGCCTGCGGTCTGCAGGCTGCCGAGCCGGGCCACGCCCAGGCAGGTCGGCGCAGCATCGTCGAGCGACCGGTCCAGAGAGACGGTTTGGCCGCGATCGGCCAGCGAGAGTTGACGCATGGGGACACCACGGTTTGCCTAGTACAGGCCTCCGTTTTGCCAAATCAGGCGGCACCACGTCAGGAAAGTCAGACGAGATCGCCACGAATTCGCGGCGAGGTCGCCACGAAGAAATTACGAAGGCCCATTTCCGTTGAACAACAACAACTTGGAGAACGCCGGAAGCAGCGTCGGCGAGCGCTCGGGCAAGCGCATCACGCCGATGTCGGCACCGTCGCTGACCGCCATTGCCACGAACAGCGTGTGCCCATCGGCGCCGGCACTCAGCCCGTTGCCGGCACTGAGGCGTTCCGCATCCAGGCAGCGTTCCGGTTCCTCGCGCCCGGCCTGGATCAGCACCAGTGTCGTGCCACAACGGGTGGACGTACCGAGGTAGCCGATCGCGTTGTTGCCGGCCACGGTCCAGGCCCGGTACCGCCACCGGCTGGGCCGGTCATCACTGATCTGCTGCACGCTTGCCGGTGCCAACGCCGCATCCACCGACCACAGGCCTCCTGCGGCCAGGCGGGTGAACAGCACACGCCCGCTGCTGCGATCGAACCGCGCCTGCGAAACACCGTCGATGCTGGCCAGGCGGCGCCAGGGCTGCACGCTTCGATCAAACAGGCTCAGCCGGGTCTGTTGCTGGTCATCGCGCTCGACCACCAGCAGCTGGTCCGGGCGTGCCCCGTACAGTGCCTGCAGCGGCTGCTCCGACGGGACAGGCAACGGCTGGACGCGTTCGTCACGTGGGGCGATCTCATAGACCACCGTGCGTCCGTGCTCGTCGCGCCCCACCACCAGCAACCGGCGGCTGTCGGCCGACCAGTCCGGTGCCTGACGTGCCTCGGGCCGCAAGCCTTCGATCGGCCGCAGCGAATCGGGGCGCTCCATGTCCGCCCACCACAGCGCGAAGCTGCCTGAACGATCGGACGTGAACACCAGTTGGCGTCCATCCGGCGCCGCCATCGGCTGCCCATCCCGGCCACTGGACGCAAACAAGCGCTGCGGCGGCGAGCCGCCCTCCATCGGCACCTTGAAGATGCCGAACTGCGCGCGCCGATGGACGAAGGCCAGCATGCCCGCGCGGCGCGCAGTGGCCGGCCACTGTGCGTCGTCGAGCCCGGCATCGCGCAGCGTGCGGCTCTCGACGTCCAGGTAGTACAGGCGCACTTCACTGTCGACACGGCGTCCAAACACGATCGTCCGACCATCACGCAACCAGGCCCAGCCACGCAGTTCAGCGGCCTCGCTGGTCAGCTGCTCGGGCGTGCCCCCCGCTGCCGGCATGCGCCACAGGTCGCCCAGCTGCGGATTGCGCACGAACACCAGCCACTTGCCATCAGGCGAGTAGCGCGGCGCATAGTCGAAGTCATCCTCGGCAACACCGTAGTCCAGCGCCTCCCATTGGCCACTGGCCAGATCGAGCTTGCGGATGCCCCGATGGGCATAGCGCCCCACCATGCTGCCGAACACCAGGCCACGGCCGTCCGGCGTCCAGTCGAAACTGAGCAGCTCGGTGCCATCGCACCGCGTGGCCTGGCGCAGGGCACCACCGGTCGCGCTGGCGATCAGCACCTGGCAGCCGCCGTTGTTGCTGAACCGCGCGAAGGCGATCTCGCGTCCATCCGGCGACCAGCTCGGGAAGCGGTCAACCGAGCCGGCCGGCGGAGCCAGCAGCTGCCGCGCTGGCGCGTTGCCGGAGGTCTGTACCTTGATCGCCCCACCCCCTTGCCCGTCTTCGTTGGCGCCTTCATAGGCCACCAACGAGCCATCGGGTGAAAGCGTGGGATAGGTTTCAAAACCGCTGGTTGCGGTGATCAACCGATAGGGACGCTGCGGGCTGCCGATCACGCGCGTGCCGTTCTCCACAGCCGCATCCACCGCTGAACTGCTGGCCGGTGCCCGCCGCAGCAGCAGCGCGGCCAGCACCACCACCGTGGCCAGCATCAGCACGCCCAGCACCAGCAGCACGCGCCGGCGGACATGGCGCCAGCGGCGGCGCGATGCCTGCACGTGTGCCGGCATCTCCTCGGCGATGCCCATCACCGGTTGCAGGTCCGCGATTCCGTCATCGGCTTCTGAGGACGGTGCCGCCTCGACATCGTCCAGTACCTGCACCGGCACCAGCAGGCGATAGCCGGTCTTGGCGATGGTCTCGATATAGGCCTGGCCGTTGTCGTCGTCGTTGCTGAACGCCTTGCGCAGCTGGGTGACGGCCTGGGTAAGCACATCGTTGGTCGGCAGCGTGTCCGGCCAGACTTCCGCGAACAGTTCATCGCGGGTGACAACACGCCCGGGCTGGCGCAGCAGTACACGCAGCACGCCCAGCGCCTTCGGCGTCAGCCGACGCGGGCGACGCGCACCGACGACCTCGACTTCTCGCGAGGACAGAGTGACAGTGCACTCTCCGATCCGGATCCGATCGAATCCGGGGGGCTGGTTTTCACTGCTGTTCATTTTCCGCTACACAGTAGAGACAGGTCCGGGGCAGCGTTTGCCTTCGATACCCTCCCGTCCTGGGAACAGCAAAAAGCCAGACTCCGCACAAAGCATCGGCGCATACCGCAAAAACAATGAAGCGGGCGAATACTAGCCTATGCGGGTTACCTCGCCTATCGCGTGGTCGACATCCAGGCTCTCTCTCGCCGACGCATTCACATAATTTGCTGCACCATTCGCGCCCTGCGGGGCGCGAAATTTTTATCTGGCGTTCATTTTCACATGCGCCGCAGCATGGTCAATCCGACCAGTCGCGAAACCACCAAAGCCACGTACATCACGCCTGAAAACTGCTCCAGCATGACCAATGCACGCGCCTGCGGATGCAGTGGAACGACGTCGCTCAAACCGACACCCGAGAGCAAACTGAAGCTCAGATAAAGCAGTTCCATCCAGGTGCGCTGTGCACCGCCGCCGGAGCCTTGGAAACTGCCCGGATACCATTGTTGGCACACGGCAAAAGCAAATGCGAAGGCCCAGGCCAGCAGCGTGAATGTGGCGCCTGCGGCGAACAGTTCATCGCGGGTGACTTTATGGTCCTGGAGCATGTAGGCAATGAGCGCACCGGCCGTATAGAAGTACAGCAGGCTCTCCAGCAGTTGCGCGGTGGTCAGCAGCGCAGTGCGGTCCAGCAGTGCACCGGCCAGCGAGAACACCACCGAGGGAATGGCCAGCAGCAGTGCCAGCCAGGTGCCCAGCGGGCTGCGTTGCACCACCCACAACGCCAGGCCCAGTACCGCCATGCCGAACATGCCCAGCGCCGCGCGGCCCGCAGCGGTGTCATCCAGCGCGGGGTACAGCAGCACCGCGATCAGCTGGGCGCCCAACAGCCAGGCCGAAGGATGACGGCGGGCAATGGCCAGCCAACGGGTGGTGATGGCAACGGGCATGGCGTCCTTTCCCCGGGGTGGTGGGCCGAGGATAGCCGGGAGCGGTGTGATGAGCGGTAGTGCCGGCCGCTGGCCGGCACCCCCCGCTTCCGCATCACCCCTGGCGGTAGACCTCGGCACCGGCCGCGCGGAACTCCGCCGACTTCTCCTTCATGCCGGCCTCGGCGTAGTCGCGCACGTCCTGGGTGATCTTCATCGAACAGAAGTGCGGACCGCACATCGAGCAGAAGTGCGCCAGCTTGTGCGCATCCTTCGGCAGCGTCTCGTCATGGAATTCCTTGGCCTTCTCCGGATCCAGGCCAAGATGGAACTGGTCTTCCCAGCGGAACTCGAAGCGCGCCTTGCTCAGCGCGTTGTCGCGCACCTGCGCGCCCGGATGGCCCTTGGCCAGGTCGGCCGCATGCGCGGCGATGCGATAGGCCATGATGCCGTCACGCACGTCCTGGCGATTGGGCAGGCCGAGGTGTTCCTTCGGCGTCACGTAGCAGAGCATGGCGGTACCAAACCAGCCGATCATCGCCGCACCGATCGCGCTGGTGATGTGGTCGTAGCCCGGCGCGATGTCGGTGGTCAGCGGGCCCAGCGTATAGAACGGCGCCTCGCCGCACTCGCGCAGCTGCTTGTCCATGTTCTCCTTGATCAGCTGCATCGGCACATGGCCGGGGCCTTCGATCATGGTCTGCACATCATGCTTCCAGGCGATCTTCGTCAGCTCACCCAGCGTTTCCAGCTCACCGAACTGCGCGGCGTCGTTGGCATCGGCGATGCAGCCCGGGCGCAGGCCGTCACCCAGCGAGAAGGTCACGTCATAGGCCTTCATGATCTCGCAGATGTCTTCGAAATGCGTGTAGAGGAAATTCTCCTTGTGGTGCGCCAGGCACCACTTGGCCATGATCGAGCCACCACGGCTGACAATGCCGGTCACGCGCTTGGCGGTGAGTGGCACGTAGCGCAGCAGCACGCCAGCGTGGATGGTGAAGTAGTCCACGCCCTGCTCGGCCTGCTCGATCAGCGTGTCACGGAAGATCTCCCAGGTAAGTGCTTCGGCACGGCCGTCGACCTTCTCCAGCGCCTGGTAGATCGGCACGGTACCGATCGCCACCGGCGAGTTGCGGATGATCCACTCGCGGGTCTCATGGATGTGCTTGCCGGTGGACAGGTCCATCACCGTGTCACCGCCCCAGCGGATCGCCCACACCAGTTTCTCCACTTCCTCGGCAATGCCCGAGGACACCGCGCTGTTGCCGATGTTGGCGTTGATCTTGGTCAGGAAGTTGCGGCCGATGATCATCGGCTCGCTTTCCGGGTGGTTGATGTTGTTGGGCAGCACCGCGCGGCCGCGTGCGATCTCATCGCGCACGAACTCCGGTGTGATGATCTTCTGGATCGAGGCACCAAATGCCTCGCCCGGGTGCTGCTGCAGCAGGCCGGCATCGCGGATCGCGTCCAGGCGCTGGTTCTCGCGGATGGCGACGAACTCCATCTCCGGCGTGATGATGCCACGGCGCGCGTAGTGCATCTGGGTGACGTTGGCACCTGCACGCGCACGGCGTGGCAGGCTGCGCGCGGGAAATCGCACCGCATCGAGCTTCGGGTCCTGCTCGCGATCGCGGCCGAACGAAGAACTCAGTCCTTCGAGCTGCTCGGTATCACCGCGCTCTTCCACCCAGCCGCGGCGCAGTTCCGGCAAACCGGCCGACAGATCGATGCGCACCTCCGGATCGGTGTACGGACCGGACGTGTCGTAGACCGTGACCGGTGCGTTCTCTTCGCCGCCGAACAACGTCGGCGTGCGGGTCAACGCGATCTCGCGCATCGGTACCTGCAGATCCGGACGTGAGCCGGGCACGTGGATCTTGCGCGAGCCGGGAATGGGCCGGGTCACGGATTCGGAGAGTTGCTGGGCCTGTTGCTGCAGGGCGGAGAGCTGTGCGTTCATCGGGCATCGTCCAGGAAGGTCAGGGACGAAGCGGCGGCGCACTGCTGCCGCTCCCGGACGGTCCTTGGGCGGAGTCCGGGCATGGCTGCACTGCAAAGCTTCCCTACGCCGGTATGAGCCGGATCAGGTTCCAAGGGACTGTCTCAACCGTGGCCACATGGCCGCGGTACCCCCGCTTCTTGGTGCGCATTAGACCATAGAACGCACCGCAGCTCCTGGCTGTTCCATCCACGCACGGCGTGGATCCGCTGTTTCTGTATTAACAGAACCGTGACATCGCATTCAGTAACGTGCACGCGCATCGTGCCGCTGCGGCCGGTGTTTCCTCGCCGCCTTCGCGGCCCCTGCCCGGTCTGTGCTTCATGTCGCCGGCCCCTCGCAGCAAGCTCTGCTCGCTCCCCTCAATCCCTTGATCGGAGAAGCCCCTTCATGGTGTTTCGCGTTTCCATTGCACTGGTTCTGCTGCTGGTGCTGCTCGCCGGTGTAGCACCCGGTCCCTTCAATACCGTGGTGCAGAGCATCCTCGGCGAACTCATCCGCGGCATCGGCTGGCTCTACCTGCTGGTCGTGTTCCTGGCCCTGGTATTCCTGATGTACCTGGCCTTCGGCCGCTTCGGCAACCTGCGCATCGGTGGCGAAGACGCCGAACCGGAATTTTCGCGGGCCAGCTGGATGTCGATGCTGTTCGCCGCCGGCATGGGCATCGGCCTGGTGTTCTGGGGCGCCGCCGAGCCCATTTCGCATTTCAGCAAACCACCGGAAGGGCTGGCACCTGAAAGCATGGACGCTGCGCGTGCTGCCATGCGCTACGTATTCTTCCATTGGGGCCTGCACCCGTGGGCCATCTATGCGCTGATCGGCCTGGCAATGGCCTGGTTCCAGTTCAACCGCAACGGCCGTGGCCAGATCAGCGATATGTTGCAACCGATCATCGGCCGTCACCATCGTGGCTGGATCGGGCATATGGTCAACATCTCCGCGGTCGTCGCCACCGCGGTTGGCGTGGCTACAGCACTGGGCTTCGGCACGGTACAGATCGCGGCCGGCGTGGAACGCGTGTTCGGCGTGCAGGCGGGCGTGCCGCTGCAGCTGACCATCATCGCAGTGGCTTTCGTACTGTACATGGCGTCCACGCTCAGCGGCGTCGGCCGCGGCATGAAATGGCTGTCCAACTTCAACCTTGCACTGGCGGCGCTGCTGTTGGCACTGGTGCTGGTGCTCGGCCCGACTGGCGCGATCTTCAATACCTTCACCACCACGCTGGGCTCCTATCTCAATCAGCTGGTGACGATGAGCCTGCGCATGTCGCCGTTCTCGTCCAGCACCTGGGTGGCCGACTGGACGATCTTCTACTGGGCCTGGTGGATTTCCTGGGCACCGTTCGTGGGCTCGTTCATCGCGCGCATCTCGCGAGGCCGCAGTGTTCGGGAGTTCGTGATCGGCGTGGTGTTGGCGCCGACGCTGCTGGGTTTCTTCTGGTTCTCGGTGTTCGGCGGCACCGCCATCTGGATGCAGATCTTCGGCCAGGCCGACCTGCTGCAGGCGCTGGGCAACGGCTACGAGACAGTGCTGTTCACCATGTTCGACAGCCTTCCGTTGCCTCTTCTTCTGTCGAGCATCGCGTTGGTGCTGCTGATGATCTTCTTCGTGACCTCGGCTGATTCTGCGGTACTGGTACTGGCCAGCATGTCCACGGACGACGCTGGCGAGCCATTGCGCAAGCACAAAGTGGCGTGGGGTGTCGGCATTGCGCTGGTGGCGGGTTCCTTGCTGTTGGCAGGCGGGCTGGAGGCGCTGCAGGGCATGATCACCATCGCAGCGCTGCCGTTCGCGCTGCTGATGCTTCTTGTGATGGTGTCGCTGTACCGGGTGCTGGACCAGGAGTACACGCGTGAGCGGCGGCAGGCGCAGCGCCAGCGGCACATGATCGATGCGTGGATCGCACGCGAGATGGCGGCGCAGGAGGAGACCCAGGCGGAGGCAGCGCGCGCGCACGATCAGGATTGAGGGGGTTTTGCAGCCTGCGGCTGCACCGCTTTTCTCAAGCAACGGCAACAGCAACTTCAAAAGCGGCTCTGGATTTCTGCTGGTTTGGCGGGGAGGGGGCAGATGGCGGGACACGCCGCAAGTACGTCCTTGTAGGCTCGTCCACGGCATCCATGCCGTGGACGGTCCCGCCATCT